>NZ_JBFULZ010000033.1:0-28255 GCF_054049635.1 Cellulomonas sp. P5_C6
GTCGCAGGCCGCGGTGGCGACAGCCCCCGCCGTCGTCGCCAAGCCGACCGCGCCACCTCTGTCGGAGCTGCTCGCGCCGACCAAGCGCCAGTTCGGCCTCTACACGCCGCAGTCGCCGTTCAACTGGGCGGAGCTCGACAACGTCAGCTCGACCGTCGGCGTCGCGCCCACGATCGCCGGCTACTTCCAGGGCTGGGACGGACCGTTCCGGCCGGACGCGGTCACGCGCGCCTGGCAGAAGGGCATGCTCCCGCTGCTCACCTGGGAGTCCCGCCCGCTCAAGGCGGCGAACGACCAGGCGGTCGACCCGAACTATTCGCTACCCACGATCATCGGCGGGCAGTACGACGACTACCTGCACCAGTACGCCAAGGACATCGTCAGCCTGGGCCTGCCCATGGCCATCCGCCTCGACCACGAGATGAACGGCAGCTGGTACCCGTGGGGCGAGCGGGCGTGGGGCGGCAACTCGCTCAACGGGAACGGCAAGGGCGACTACGTGACGATGTGGCGCCACGTGCACGACATCTTCCAGGCGGAGGGCGCCAACCAGTACGTCATCTGGGTCTGGGCGCCGAACATCGTCAACGCCCTGCCGGACTGGGCCAAGAACTCGTCCTGGTACATGCGCAGCCTGTACCCCGGCGACGACTACGTGGACTGGGTGGGCCTGTCGGGCTACTACCGGCCCCCGTTCAAGTCCGACCAGACGCCCACGTTCTCGTACACCTACGACACGTCTCTGAACCAGCTGCGGTCGATCACGAAGAAACCGATCCTCCTCGCGGAGATCGGCGCCTCCGAGGTGGGCGGCCAGAAGCCCAGGTGGGTCGCCGACCTGTTCGCCGCCCTGACCAAGCCGGAGAACGCCGACGTCATCGGGTTCGCGTGGTTCAACCACACGGTCACGACGATCTCCGGCGGCCAGCGCGTCACCAACGACTGGCGCATCACGTCCCGCCGCGACTCGCAGCAGGCGTTCATCGACGGCATCCACAACCCGGCGGCGGGCTTCGTCGACGGACCGGTGGCCGCGACGACGCTCGCCGCGCCGGCCCCGCCGGTGGTGACGCCGGAACCGACCCCGACGCCGGCGCCGACACCCGAACCGACCCCGACACCGACACCGGAACCGGAACCCACACCCACGACGACCCCCGAGCCCACGCCGACCCCCGAGCCCACCCCGAGCCCGACGACCACCCAGGAGCCGTGATGAAGACACCCCGTGTCGACGCCCTCGACACCCCCGTCCGTCGCCCGTTCGACCCCGCCGGCCCCGCGCCGCGGATCGCCGTCCTCGGCACCGGCTACCTCGGCGCCACCCACGCGGTCGCCATGGCCCAGCTGGGCATGGAGGTGGTGGGCGTCGACACCGACCCGCACAAGGTCGAGATGCTCGCCGCCGGCAAGGTCCCGTTCTACGAGCCCGGGCTGCCCGAGCTCCTCGCCGAGCAGATGGCCACGGGTCGGCTCCGGTTCACCACGGACGTGGCCGAGGCGGTGGGCTGGGCGGACGTGCACTTCGTCTGCGTCGGCACCCCGCAGTCCAAGACGAGCCACGCCGCGGACCTGCGGTACGTGGAGGCGGCGACGACGGCCATCGCGCGGCACCTGACCCACGACGGGCTCATCGTCGGCAAGTCGACGGTGCCCGTCGGCACGGCCGCCCGGCTCCGCACGCTGGTGGACCGCGAGGCGCCGTCGGGCGTGCGGGCCGAGCTCGTCTGGAACCCGGAGTTCCTGCGGGAGGGCAAGGCGGTCGCCGACACGCTGCACCCCGACCGGATCGTCCTGGGCGGCACGTCGCCCGAGGCGGAGGCGCTCCTGCGGAAGGTCTACTCCGGTCCCATCGCCGAGGGGTCGCCGGTGGTCGTCTGCGACCTGCCGACCGCGGAGCTGGTCAAGGTCAGCGCCAACGCGTTCCTGGCCACGAAGATCTCGTTCATCAACGCGATCTCGGGCGTCTGCGAGGCGGCCGGGGCCGACGTCACGGTGCTGGCCGACGCCCTCGGGCACGACATCCGCATCGGGCGGCAGTTCCTCGACGCCGGCCTCGGGTTCGGCGGCGGGTGCCTGCCCAAGGACATCCGCGCCCTGATGTACCGGGCCAACGAGCTCGGGGCCGGCCGGGCGGCGGCGCTGCTCCAGCAGGTCGACGAGATCAACATGGGTCAGCGCGAACGCGTCATCGACCTCGCCGTGCAGGCCTGCGGCGGCTCGGTGCTCAACCGGCGGGTCGGCGTGCTCGGCGCCGCGTTCAAGCCGCACACCGACGACGTCCGGGACTCCCCGGCGCTCAACGTGGCGGCGGCCCTGCACCTGCGGGGCGCCCAGGTCACCGTCTACGACCCGCAGGCGGGCGACACCGCTCGGTCGATGTTCCCGACGCTCGGCTACGCGACCAGCGTGGAGGAGGCCGTCGAGGGCACCGACGTGATTCTCGTGCTGACCGAGTGGGACGAGTTCCTCCAGGCGGACCCGTCGCACCTCGCCACGCTCGCCCACCAGCCGGCCGTCATCGACGCGCGCGGCAAGCTCGACGCGGGCCGGTGGCGCGCGGCGGGGTGGACGTTCACCGGGCTGGGCCGCGCGGCGGCCTGAGCAGACACACCGACGGCCCCGGGGTCGGACCCCGGGGCCGTCGGCCTGACCTCAGCCTCAGCCCAGCGCCACGCCCTCGATCGCGGCGTTCGGCTGCGGGTCGGGCAGGCGCCGCATCCGGAAGCCGTTGACCAGCCCGACCAGGCCGGCGAGCAGCGGGACCAGCAGCGCGATCTGGAGGGCGCGCGGCCGGACCTCGGTGTTGATGCGCAGGATCTCGGCCTGCACGTCGGCCGGCYGGCCCACCAGGACCTCCTCGAGCTGGGTGTTGCTCATCAGCTGCGCGTCGTCCTCCAGCGCGGTGGCGACCTGCGTCTGCTCGTCGGGCGAGAGGACCGTGCTCGCGTCGGACTGCGTCGTGAACCCCAGCGACAGCGCGGCGAGCAGGAGGCCGCCGGCGAACGCGAGCCCGAACGACAGGCCGAACGAGCCCGACGCCGAGTTGACGCCCGCGGCCTCGCTGACCCGCTCCTCGTCGATGGGCGACAGCGTGTAGTTGTTCAGCTGCGACACCAGGAGCCCGAGGCCGGACCCGATGATGATCAGCGGGACCACCAGGTACCAGCCGGACGTCGCCCGCGGCACCACCGGGATCAGCACCAGGACGCCGACGACGACCAGCGCGAAGCCGACCAGCACGATGTCCGCCGGCCGGCGCCGGCCCGAGCGCTTCCCGGCCAGCAGGGCCAGGGCGAACATGCTCAGGGACAGCGGGGCCAGCGACAGGCCCGCCGACATCGCGTCGTACTCGAGGACCATCTGCAGGAAGATCGGCAGCGTGATCATCGCGGCCCCGAGCGTGATCTGCTGGAGCATCTGCTGGGAGACGCCGACGCGGAAGAGCGGCAGCCGGAACAGGTCGGGGTCGAGCAGCACGGGCTTGCCCGCGCGCTTGCGGCGCACGAGCCAGCGGACCAGCAGCCCGAGGGCGACGGCGCCGACGGCGATCAGGGCGCCGACGGCCTCGCCGCCCTCCTGCCACACGAGGATGCCGAGGACGATGCCGCCCATCGCGAGCGCGGACAGGATGGCGCCGACGACGTCGATCGAGCGGTCGCCGGTGTAGGCCACGTCCTTGACCAGCCTGATGCCGCTGAGCACCACCACGATGATCAGCGCCTCGAGCCCGAAGGCCACGCGCCACGACAGGTAGGTGGTGATGAAGCCGCCGAGCAGGGGACCGACCGCCGCCGCGATCGAGGCGGACGCCCCGACCAGCGCGTAGACCCGCACCTGCGCTCCGCCGGTGAAGTTGCCGTGGATCAGCGACTGCATCGAGGGCAGCAGGAGCGACGCGCCCAGCCCGCCGATGATCGCCCAGAAGATGATCACCGCCGTCAGGCTCTGCGCCAGCATCATCGCGACCGCGCCGGTGGCGTACCCGAGCAGCCCCAGCACGTAGGCGCGCTTGCGGCCGATCAGGTCACCGACCTTGCTGCCGATGAGGATGAACGCGGCGGACACCAGGGCCTCGAGCGCGATCGCGGACTGCACGCCGCTCACCGTCGTGTCCAGGTCGGAGACGACCGCGGAGATCGACACGTTCATGAAGGACGTGTCGACCACGAGGACGAACATCGCCATCGCGAGCAGGAGCGCGAGGCGACGGTCCAGCGGCGGCGCGGTCGGCGTCGACATCTATGCCCCCAGGGCTGCGGAGACGACGTCCTTCGCCTCTGCCTGCACCTGGGCCAGGTGCTCGGCGGACACGAACGACTCGGCGTAGATCTTGTAGACGTCCTCGGTGCCGGACGGCCGGGCGGCGAACCAGGCGTTCTGCGTGGTGACCTTGAGGCCGCCGATCGCCGCGTCGTTGCCGGGCGCGTTGGTCAGCTTCGCGGTGATCTGTTCGCCGGCCAGGGTGGTGGCGGTGACCTGCTCGGGCGTGAGCCTCGACAGCGTCGCCTTCTCCTCGCGGGAGGCCGCGGCGTCGACCCGGGCGTACCAGGACTCCCCGAACTCGGCGACGAGCTCCTGGTGGTGGACCGACGGCGACCTGCCGGTGGTCGCCAGGATCTCCGAGGCCAGCAGCGCGGGGAGCATGCCGTCCTTGTCGGTGGTCCACACGGTGCCGTCCTTGCGCAGGAACGACGCCCCCGCCGACTCCTCGCCGCCGAACCCGACCGACCCGTCCACCAGGCCCGGCACGAACCACTTGAACCCGACCGGCACCTCCAGCAGCCGCCGGCCCAGCTTCCCGGCCACCCGGTCGATGAGGCTGGACGAGACGAGGGTCTTGCCGATGGCGGTGTCGGCCGGCCAGCCCCGGCGCGCGCCGCCGTACAGGTAGGAGATGGCGACCGCGAGGTAGTGGTTCGGGTTCATCAGCCCGTCCGGGGTCACGATGCCGTGCCGGTCCGAGTCGGCGTCGTTGCCCGTCGCGATGTCGAACGGCGCCGGGTCCCCGGCCATCCGGGCCACCAGGGACGCCATCGCGTACGGCGACGAGCAGTCCATGCGGATCTTGCCGTCCCAGTCGAGCGTCATGAACCCCCACTGCGGGTCCACCGTCGGGTTCACCACGGTCAGGTCCAGCCCGTAGTACTCGCCGATCTCGCCCCAGTACTCGACCGACGCGCCGCCCAGCGGGTCCGCGCCGATGCGGACGCCGGACGCGCGGATGGCGTCGACGTCGATGACGTTGGCCAGGTCCGCGACGTAGGAGGACAGGTAGTCGTGCTTGAGGGTGGTGTCCGCCGCCAGCGCGGCCTCGGCGCTCACGCGCGGCACGCTCTTCCAGCCGGTGGCGAGGATCTCGTTGGCGCGGTCGGCGATCCAGCCGGTGGCCTCCGACCCCGCGGGGCCGCCGTGCGGCGGGTTGTACTTGAAGCCGCCGTCGCGGGGCGGGTTGTGCGACGGGGTCACGACGATGCCGTCGGCGAGGCCCGGCCCCTGCGTGCGGACGCCCTCCGAGCTGCCGGCGCCGTTGTGCCGCAGGATCGCGTGCGAGACGCCGGGCGTCGGGGTCCACGAGTCGCGGGCGTCCACGTGCACCTCGACGTCCGCCGCCGCCAGCACCTCGAGCGCCGAGCGCCAGGCCGGGTCGGACAGCGCGTGCGTGTCCCGGCCGATGAACAGCGGGCCGTCGGTGCCCTGGGAGCGGCGGTACTCGACGATCGCGGCGGTGATGGCGACGATGTGCGCCTCGTTGAACGCGGTGTCGAGGGCCGACCCGCGGTGTCCGCTGGTGCCGAACACCACCCGCTGCGCGGGGTCGTCGAGGTCGGGTTCGCGGTCGTAGTACGCGCCGGTCAGGGCGTCGAGATCGACGAGGTCGGACGGTTGGGCGGGTGTTCCGGCACGCGGGTCCATGTCGCGATCCTCCCTTAACGCCCGGTACGAAGCGAGCCCCTCCCCGGCTGGTTGCCCTGGTGGGGACCGGTAACCTTTCCCGCATGGCCAAGAACTCGTCCGACTTCGTGCTGCGCCCGTTCGAGGGGCTCCCCGGTGAGCCCGACTGGGTCGCCCTCAAGGAGCTGGTCCCGGCCGCGACCGCGACGGCCCGGACCACCAAGGAGCACGGAGCGCGCGAGGTGCTGATCACCACGGTGCTTCCGACCAGCTGGCCCGCGCTGCACCGCGCCGACGGCGTCGTCCTCCTGGCCCTGCAGACCACCAGCAGCTCCAACGACGTCAGCCGCGACCTCGCGCACGCGCTGCTCGAGGCCCTCGAGGTCGAGGCCGGTACCGCCGTCGAGACCATCGGCCTGCCCGAGCCGGGCCCGCGCCTGCAGGACGTGCTCGACCTGTCGGTGCCGTTCGAGGTCACCGTGCAGGACTCGTTCGGGTACTGGCTGGCCCCGGACACCGAGCGCACGCCGGACCTGCAGGCCGCGATCGAGGAGGCCGACGGCGGCATCATCGACACGGTCAAGCTCGAGTCCGCCGACGCCGCGTACTGGTGCCGGATGGGTGCCCGCGAGTTCCTGCGCTGGGCCCAGCCGCACGAGGAGCAGGTCGTCCTCGACGGCCTCGCCCGCCTCCACGCCACGCGTGAGTCCGGGTTCGAGGGCGCCAAGTTCGTCGGCTACTTCCGCTCCGCCGGCCTGGTGGTCCCGGTGTGGGAGCTGGCGAAGGGCTCGGAGGCGGAGGACATCGAGAAGCCGGTCGCCGACTTCCTGCCCCGGTTCACGGCCGCGCTCCAGGACACCGCGCCGCTCGACGCCAACGAGCGCCGCGCGCGCGCCGGCCTGGTGGCCCGCCAGGTCACCCTGCGCTGACCCGTCCACGGACGGGCGGGACGGGTGCGGGTCGATAGGGTGGCGGACGTGATGCGCAAGGGCGGCAAGGCCGCCGACGACCAGGCGGAGTCCGCCGCACCCGTCGACACCTCGCAGCCCCCGGCGGACGCCGCGCAGGCTGCTGGGCAGGCTGCCGTGAAGGCTCCGAACGACGCCCGCAAGGCGGCGACCGACGAGCGCAAGGCGGCCGTCCACAAGGCCCGCCAGCGCGTCGCGGTGATCATCCCCGCCAAGGACGAGTCCCGGCGCATCGCCGCCACCGTCCGCTCGGCCCGCGCCATCCCGCACGTGGACCTGGTCCTCGTGGTCGACGACGGCTCCGAGGACAACACCCAGCACGTGGCCCGCGAGGCCGGCGCCGTGGTGGTCCGCCACTCGCACAACCGCGGCAAGGCGGCGGCGATGGAGACGGGCGCGGCGGTGGTCGCCATGCGCGACGCCCCCGACCGGCAGCCCCGCATCCTGCTGTTCATCGACGGCGACCTGGGCGAGACCGCGGTCAACACGGCCCCGCTGGTGCCGCCCGTGTACGAGGGGCACGCCGACCTGTCCATCGCCCTGATCCCGCCGCAGCCCGGCGCGGGCGGCCGGGGGATCGTCGTCGGCGCGGCCCGTCGGGCCATCGTGTCGATGACCGGCTGGACCCCGACGCAGCCGCTGTCCGGCATGCGGTGCCTGACCCGCGAGGCCTTCGAGGCGGCGACGCCGCTGGCCCACGGGTGGGGCGTGGAGACGGGCATGACCATCGACCTGCTGCGCCGCGGCTTCCGCGTCGTCGAGGTGCCCTGCGACCTCAAGCACCGACCGTCCGGCTCGGACCTCAAGGGGCAGATGCACCGCGCTGCGCAGTACCGGGACGTCCAGCTCGCGGTGAACGCCCGCCGGGTGCGCCGCGCCGCCGGCGCCGTGAAGCGGACCGTCACACCGGCGCAGAAACCGCCTCAGACTCACCGCTAGCCGGTTCGTCGAGCTCCCCGTCGGGCGCCCCGAGCCGCCACTGCGCGGCCGCCGCGACCAGGCACGGGACCGCGACGGCGATGCCCGTGGCCGGCACGACGATGCCCGAGTCGTTCATGAGGAACCCGACGGCCAGCGCCGCGCCGATCGCCGCGACCGCCGGACGCAGGAGCGGGACCGCGCGCTGCAGGCCGGCCATCGAGCTGCCGGTCCCCATGAGCGCCCCGCGGCGGGGCCGGCCGCCGGCGATGACGAGCCAGGTCAGCAGCACGCCGCCGATGGCGAGCACGAGGTAGCGCCAGGACGTCAGGACGCGCAGGTTCACGGCGATCTTCCGGCCGACCACGTCCCACAGCCCGCCGTCGAGCACGGTCGCGAAGAACCGGCCGAGGTGGGTGCGGGCGTCGGGCGGGCGCATCCAGTCGAGCACCGCGAAGCCGCCGACGACCACGACGCCGACCAGGACGATGAGCCCGAGCCACTTCCAGCTGACCTTGCGGCCGCTGACCACGATGGTGAGCATCGCGAACGCGAGGATCAGCGCGGGCGGCCCGCCGAAGTCGCTGCCCAGCCCGGGCGCGCCGTCCACGACCACGAGCAGCAGCCCCAGACCGGYGACGGCGGCGGTGGCCAGCCCGCGGCGGCCGCGGCGCAGCAGCGGGTCCGCGATCGCGACCGCGAGCAGCAGCCCCGCCGCGGTGAGCAGCGCGAACGCCTGGTTGCTCATGCCGTAGAACCGCGCCGCGAGCACCCGGTGGGCGCCCATGGGGGAGTCGATGACCAGCGTGGAGCCGGTGCAGGCGTCGACCACCAGCACCAGGACCGTCACGCCCGCGACGACGCCCGCCGGCCCGAGCAGGTTGCGCCGCCAGGGCCCCACAAGCGACACCACCGTGATCAGCGCGATCCAGCCGAGCAGCACCCACCAGAACGTGGTGACCGGCATGTCCGAGCGCCACCACGGGACCAGGTTGGTGAGGAACGACGCCACCGGCGCGGCGGCCAGGGCCAGCGCGGCGACCCGCAGCACGCGCAGGGCCGGTCGCAGCGGCGTCCGGTCGGAGCGGCCCTTGCGGGTCAGGATGATCGCCGCCGCGATGAACAGGACGGCCTGGACGAGGACCAGCCGCGTCGAGTACGCCCCGGCCACGCGCGTGATCATCGTCGCGTGCCGCTGGATGTCGAGCAGGCGGTCCACCCGGGCCGTCGCGGCGGCGGTCGACGGGCCGGGCAGGATCTCGGACCCGCTGAACGTCGCGGCGCTGTCGTCGAGCCCGATGCCGGACAGCAGGGTCGGCGTGACGTCGACCGACTGGATCAGCCCGGCCTGGCGGGTCGAGCCCGAGGTCAGCAGGCTCTGGGAGTACTCGGCGCCGTCGGGTGCGCGCCCGGTCGCAGCGCCGAGCTGCAGGACCGTGCGGCCGGAGTCGGCGAGCGAGACGACGAGGACGGTCGCACCCGAGCGCTGGGCCCCCGCGATCGCGGCGCCGATGCGGTCGTCGATCGCCTGGGCCTGCAGCGCCCGCGACGGCTCGATGATCGCGTCGGGGGTCGAGACCTCCGGCTGCGTCGGCTCGTCCACCTGGTCGCCGGGTTCGGTCGCGGCGGGCGCGGGGGTGTCGGGCCGGTCCGCGGTGGCGTACCCCGGGTCGCGCAGGGAGCCGGCGTCGATGACCACCAGCTGCGAGGTGTCGAGGGCGTCGCGCACGGCGCGGGTGATGCCGAGGTTGCTGGTGGGCAGGACCTGGTGGGTGCCGACGGGGATGCCCTGCTCGTCGGCCAGCGCGATCGCGGCGCCGGGCCCGATGCCCGCCACCGCGGAGCCGGCGTCGGCCAGCATGTTCCCCAGGAGCCCCGGGACCGCGCCGTACGACTCGGCGTCGGCGGCGGCCACGTAGTCGTCCCAGCCGGGCACCTGCCCGCTCTCGCCGGGCTCGCGCAGGGTGCGGCAGGTGCCGTCGTCGGTGCGCACGTCGGCGGCGCGGGTACCCGTCGAGACCGCGAGCCAGCCGTCGGCAGGGCAGGAGCGGGAGGCGACGCTGCGGGCGGCGACCAGGCCGACCGACCCCTCGCGGGACATGCTCCACAGCGCGGGCGTCGTGAGGGTGGTGACGTCGTCCCAACGGACCCCGGTGACCCCGATCAGCAGGACCGGCGGCTCGTCGGCAGCCTGCGCGGGAGCCGCCAGGAGCAGGCCCGCCATGCTCAGCAGGAGAGCGAGCACCGCGCCGCGAAGCAGGGACGCGCGCGGGCGGGCAGGGGTCAGCACCGTTCCAGCCTACGGGCGCACTACCCTCGACCCCGGCGGCGCTGCGGGGTATCCGTGCAGCGTGCACATCATCTGCACGGGAGGAACGCCATGTCGAAGGCGCTACCGCGGTACGCCTACCTGGGTCCGGCCGGCACGTTCACCGAGGCCGCGCTGCGCCAGGTGGTCGCGGTCGACGAGTGCGTGGACCTCCCGGTGTCGGACGTGGCGTCGGCCATCGAGGCGGTCCGCACAGGCGACGCGGACTTCGCCGTGGTCGCCATCGAGAGCACGGTCGAGGGCGGCGTCACCGCGACCCTCGACAGCCTGGCCGGGGGCGACCCGCTGGTGATCCTGCGCGAGATGCTCGTGCCGGTGCAGTTCACGCTGGCGGCCGCGCCCGGGGTGCGGCTCGCGGACGTCGAGCGCATCTCCGCCCACCCGCACGCCTGGGTGCAGTGCCGGCGCTGGCTCGCGCACCACCTGCCGAACGTCGTGCACGTGCCGGCCACGTCCAACACGGCTCCGGCCGCTCTCATCGCCACCGGCGACGGCCGCGACCTCGGGTTCGACGCCGCCCTCGTCCCGCCCGCCGCCGTCGAGTCCTACGGCCTCGTCCCGCTGGCGCAGGACGTCGCGGACAACGTGTCGGCGCAGACCCGGTTCGTCGTCGTCGGCCACCCCGGGGACGTGCCGCCGCCCACCGGCGCGGACAAGACCACCCTGGTGGTGCACCTGCCCGACAACGAGGCCGGGGCGCTGCTCGCCATGCTCGAGCAGTTCGCGGTCCGCGGCGTGAACCTGTCCCGGATCGAGTCGCGGCCCATCGGCGACTCGCTCGGGCGGTACTCGTTCTCGCTGGACGCCGAGGGGCACATCACCGACGAGCGCGTCGGCGAGGCCGTCATGGGCCTGCACCGGCGCTGCCCGTACGTCCGGTTCCTCGGGTCCTACCCGCGGGCGGACGCGGTCGAGCCGACCGTGCACGTGGGGACGGCGGACGGCGACTTCGTGGGCGCGCGCGGGTGGCTGCAGGCCGTCCGCGGCGGGACCGCGACCTGACCGTCAGGCGTCCGCGGGCGACTCGTCCGGCGCGTACGCCAGCAGGTGCGCGACCAGCAGGTCGCCGCTGTCCTTCGCCAGCCGCTCCCCGCTCCACGCCTCGCTGATCGACACGGTCCGCCCGTCGTGGAGCGTGAGCTCGGCGCGCACGGGGATCTGCTTGAGGATGCGGGCGACCGCGATCTCCTCGTACGCGAGGAAGCGGTGGTACGACGCGAGCTGCACCACCGAGCCCGACTGCAGCAGCCCGAGCAGCCGCTGCTTGCCGAGCTCGTCCTTCTTGGGCGTCGGCACGAGGATCAGACCGTTGTCGAGGACCAGCACGTCGTGCTTCTTCCCGTCGACCTTGACGCTGGCCAGGCCGCCGACCACGTCACCGCCGTGCGCCGTGGCGGCCTCGTTGACCTGACCGGTGGACTCGACGTCCACCCCCAGCTCGACCAGCCGCGCGCGGGCCTCCGGCACGGACCCCGGGCTCAGCGCGAGCGTGACCACCGGGTCGACGTCGAGCACCTCGCCGTCCGCGCCGACCAGCTCGGCCGGCCCGCTCCACGAGTGGCGCCACCGGGCGACCCCCGCCTGCACGGCCGCCTGGCTGATCAGCATGTCCATCACGACGGCCAGGGGGTCGGCGTCCTGCCCCTCCTCCGGGTGGATCCCCAGGTCCTTCTCCCAGGCGGCGCGCCGGCCGGACGCGACCAGGTCGAGCACCGTGCCGAGGTTCGCGCGGGGCTGCCCGGCCACGCGCGCGGCAGCGCGGTAGAAGATGTCGACGGTCCGCTGCCGCGTGAGCACGAGGGAGGTCGCGGTGAGCTCCTCCCAGTCCAGCTGCGTGCGGCCCTCGACGTCGACCACGCTCGCGGCCAGGGCCGTCGCGGCGTCGTCGAAACCGGGGACCAGCACCGTCGCGGGACGTGTGTCGCGGGCCGGCGCCGGGTCGGTCATCCGGTCCATCGCGGCCACGCGCACGGCGATGGACGGGTGGCTGTCCCAGCGCGACTGCTCGGCCGGCGGCGCGTCGGAGCGCATCTCGGCCAGCTCGCCCGCGCGGGCGCCGACCAGCCGGCCGAAGCCCCCGAAAAACCCCTGCGCGGTCGGCGCGTAGCCGGACTCCCAGGCGTCCTCGAGGTACTGGCTCAGGTAGAACGACCAGGCGGCGTCGGCCACCGGCAGCTCCCGCAGCGCGCTCTGCGCGGTCGCCCGGCCCGCGATCTGCACGGAGAGACGGTCCGCCTCGAGCTCCTGGCGGCGGTTCACGGCGGCGGCGACCATGACGTAGAGCCGGGCGTAGAGGGCGAGGAACCAGCCGACCAGGTTGCCGGACAGCTGGTCGAGGGTCGCGCCGATCGCCTGCTTGCCGCGGTAGGTGATCGCGCCGAGCCGCGTGTGGCTGTTCGAGTAGTGACCCAGCTCGTGCGCCAGCACCGACCGCAGCTGGCCCACGTCGAGCGTCTGCAGCAGCGGGACCCCGAGGTAGAGGTGCCGGGCGCCGCCGACGAGGCCGAGCAGGCGGGTGTCCTCGGAGACGGCCGCGTTGACGTCGGCGATGAGGCGGATGTCGTCGGGCACCCGGGTGTCGGCGGCCGCGGCGAGCTCGCGGACCGTGTCCCACAGCGCGGGGGCGTCCGCGGGCGTGAGCGGCGGGCCGTCGTCGGCCGTCGGACGGGCGCGGGCGACCTTCCAGAGCGCGACGACGATCGCCACCGCGACGGCGGCGGCGAGGAACCCGAGCTTGGCCGCGGCGGCCTCGGCGTCCGACTGGAACGCCCACCACGCCAGCGCCCCCATGCCGACGACGACCGCCAGCGCGACGACGTAGAAGCCGACCAGCAGGAGCACGGCGAGCGCGGCCCGCAGGGTGGTGGTCATGGGGGTCCTCCCGGTGCGGGCGGCGCGGTCGCCCACCCTCGTTCGGCCGGGAGCGTAGCGGCCCCGCGCGCCGGTCCACCAACGCGCGTCCGGGTTGCCCTCGAACGGGCGTTCCGCAGGCCCGGATCCGCGCGATCCTGCGGATCTCAGCCGAGCGGCACCCGCACCACCAGGGCCGCGTGGTCCACGCGGGCCGACAGCTCGGTGACCCGGCCGACGATGTCGCCGTCCACCTGCACGTGCTCGCCGCCCTGCACCACCACGCGGACCTCCTGCGCACGCGTGTGGTCGATCCGGCCGATCTTGGCGGGGAGGTCGTTGCGCATCCCGGCGCCCTGCAGCATCACCTCGCCGAACAGCTGCGCCCAGCCCGCGATGCCGCCGCGGGTGTCGATCGCCGCGACGTCCAGCCACCCGTCGTCCAGCACCGCGTCCGGGAGCAGCGTGATCCCGCCGGGCAGCTTGCCGCAGTTGCCGATGAGCAGGCTGCGCAGCCGGGTCGTGGTCATCGGCTGGTCGTCGAGCCGGACGTGCATGCGGGTGCGGCGGCCGTGCAGGTGCCGCATGCCCGACACGAAGTACGCGATCCAGCCGACCCGGCGCTTGAGCTGCTCGTCGGTGTCGGCCACCATCGCGGCGTCGAACCCGAGCCCGGCGATGACCAGGAAGATGTGGTCGCGCTGCAGGCCCTCCTCGTCGGCGAGGTCGTCGACCGCGTCCGTGACGGCGTCGTCGACGTCGGACTCCCAGCGCAGGACCCGCAGCCAGCCGACGTCGATGGTCCGGTCCCGGCCCTCCAGCGCGATCCGCATGGCGGCCAGCGGGTCGCTCAGCGGCAGGTCGAGGTTGCGGGCCAGCAGGTTGCCCGTGCCCAGCGGCATCAGGCCCATGGGCACGCCGGTGCCGACCAGACCCTCGGCCACCGCCCGCACGGTCCCGTCGCCGCCGATCGCGACCACGACGTCGGCACCGTCCGCCACCGCCTTGCGCGTCTGCCCGACGCCGGGGTCCGCGATCGTCGTCTCGTACCAGAGCGGCTCGGGGTACCCCTGGGTCTCGCGGGCACGGAAGACCGCCGCCCGCAGCGCGGGGACGTCGGACTTGCTGGGGTTGGCGACGAAGGCCACGACCTGCCCGGTCTCCTGCACGTCGCGCGAGAGCCGGAGCGCGCGGGCGCTCGTGCCGGCGCTCGGGGACTCGATCCGCCGCCGCAGCTCGCGCTGACGGATCCAGAGGATGAGGACCAGCAGGAGCGCGGCGAGCGCGGCGATGCCTGCGCTCACGGCGACCCACGCCTCCCACGTCATGCGGAGAATCTACGGGTCGCGCCCCCGAGCGCTCCGAGCCCGCCCGACCCGAGAACGTCATGTCGGCGCGAGAACGGCAGTTCACGGTGACGTTCTCGCGCTGAATTGACGTTCTCGAGCGCGGGCGCGGCGGCCGTCGGACCTCGGTGCGAGCGCCGCCGCGCGGGTCTGTAGGGTTCTTGGGTGATCGATCTGCGGCTCCTGCGGGAGGACCCCGACCTCGTCCGGGCGAGCCAGGTGGCGCGCGGGGACGACCCCCACCTCGTCGACCAGGTGCTCGATGCCGACGCCCGGCGACGCTCGGCGCTGACCGAGTTCGAGACGCTGCGGGCCGAGCAGAAGTCCCTGGGCAAGCTGGTGGCGAAGGCGCAGGGCGACGAGAAGCACGCGCTGCTGACCCGCGGCAAGCATCTCGCCGACCAGGTCAAGGCGCTGCAGGCCGACGCCGATGCCGCCGAGACGGTCGCCACCGAGCTGAGCCGCCGCATCTCCAACGTCGTCGAGGACGGCGTGCCCGCCGGCGGCGAGGACGACTACGTCGTGCTCAAGCACGTCGGGCAGGCGCGCGACTTCGACTTCCCGGTCAAGGACCACCTCGAGCTGGGCGAGGGCCTCGCGGCGATCGACACCGAGCGGGGCGCCAAGGTCTCCGGCGCGCGGTTCTACTACCTCATGGGCATCGGCGCCCGCCTCGAGCTGGCCCTGCTCAACGCCGCCGTCGACAAGGCCCTGAGCGCCGGCTTCACGCCCGTCATCACGCCCACGCTGGTCAAGCCCGAGATCATGGCCGGCACCGGCTTCCTCGGCGCCCACGCCGACGAGATCTACCACCTGCCCGCCGACGACCTGTACCTCGTCGGCACCAGCGAGGTCGCGCTCGCGGGCTACCACTCGGGCGAGATCCTCGACCTGTCCAGGGGCCCCAAGCGCTACGCCGGCTGGTCGGCCTGCTACCGGCGCGAGGCCGGCTCGTACGGCAAGGACACCCGCGGGATCATCCGCGTGCACCAGTTCCACAAGGTCGAGGCGTTCACCTACACGACGATCGAGGACGCCTACGACGAGCACCGCCGCATCCTCGCGTGGGAGGAGGAGATGCTCGCCCTGGCCGAGCTGCCGTACCGCGTGATCGACACGGCCGCGGGCGACCTCGGCTCCAGCGCCGCCCGCAAGTTCGACTGCGAGGCGTGGCTGCCCAGCCAGCAGCGCTACCTCGAGCTCACCTCGACCTCCAACTGCACGACGTTCCAGGCCCGCCGCCTGGGCGTCCGCGAGCGCACCGCCGACGGGTCGATGCGGCCGGTGGCCACGCTCAACGGCACGCTGGCCACCACGCGCTGGATCGTGGCGCTGCTGGAGAACCACCAGCAGGCCGACGGGTCGGTCCGGGTGCCCGAGGGGCTGCGCCCGTACCTGGGCGGCCTCGAGGTGCTGGAGCCCGTGCGATGACGCGCTGCCGGCTCGTCGCGCTCGACGTCGACGGGACCCTCATGTCCTACGACGGCGTGATCTCCGACGAGGTCCGGCACGCGGTCCGGGCGGTCCGGGACGCCGGGCTGYACGTGGTGCTGGCGACCGGCCGCGGGGTCCACTCCGCCGCGCCGGTGGCCCGGGACCTGGGCCTGACCGAGGGATGGGTCGTCTGCTCCAACGGCGCGGTGACGGCGCGCCTCGATCCCGCCATGGAGCACGGGTACGAGATCGTCCGCGTGGTCACGTTCGACCCCGGACCGGCCCTGCGGGCGATCGCCATGGAGCTGCCCGACGCCCTGTACGCCGTCGAGGACCTCGGTCTCGGCTTCCGGGTGTCGGCCGACTTCCCCGACGGCGAGCTGTCCGGCGACCTCGAGGTGGTGTCCTGGGAGGAGCTCACGTCGACGCCCGCCACGCGCGTCGTCATCCGGAGCCCCGACAGCACGCCCGAGCTGTTCCACGAGCTGGTCGAGCGCGTCGGCCTGCACGAGGTCGAGTACGCGGTCGGCTGGTCGGCGTGGCTCGACCTGACCCCCGGGGGAGTGTCCAAGGCCAGCGCGCTGGAGGAGGTCCGCCAGCACCTCGGCGTCCAGCCGCACGCGACCGTCGCGATCGGCGACGGCGGCAACGATGTGCAGATGCTGCGCTGGGCCGCCCGCGGGGTCGCGATGGGCCACGCGCCGGAGTCGGTGCGCGCCGCGGCCGACGAGGTCACCGGCGGCATCGAGGACGACGGCGCGCTCGCCATCCTGCACAGCCTGCTCGTCTGACCCGCAACGCCCCCGACCGGCCCATCTCGTCCGTTTCGGGCCCGATTCCGGGTGATTTCGACCGTGTGCGTGCGCTGTGGTCGAGCCGTGACTGAATCGTGACCGGATTGCCCGGTCTCTGAGGTTGCGCCCGTCTTGCGTAACGGCTTGCATCGCTTGCAAGGGCGCCGGGATTCCTCCTGCGCCCGACCGGTACATGACGACGTGGAGGTCTCATGAACGGCACGCGCAAGCGTCGCGGGTATGTGGCAGCAGCAGCAGCGAGCGCGGGCATCGCCCTCGCGCTGACGGCCTGTTCGAGCGGGGACGACGGGGGCGGCGGCGGAGGCAGCACGGACAGTGCATCGTCCGACTGCGCGATCTACGACTCCTACGGCGACCTGTCGGGCAAGACGGTCTCGATCTACGCGGGCATCACCACCCCCGAGGACAAGCCGTACACCGACTCCTTCAAGGCCTTCGAGGACTGCACGGGCGTCAAGGTCGACTACCAGGCCGACAAGAGCTTCGAGCAGCAGATCCTGGTGCAGGCGCAGGCGAAGAACACGCCGGACATCGCGATCGTCCCGCAGCCCGGCCTGCTGGCCCAGCTGGTGGCCACGGGCACGGTCGTCGCCGCGCCGAAGGCCGTCGCGGACAACGTCGACAAGTTCTGGGACCCGTCCTGGAAGGACTACGGCTCGGTCGACGGCACGTTCTACGCGGCCCCCTCGGGCGCGAGCGTGAAGTCGCTGGTCTGGTACTCGCCGAAGCAGTTCAAGGACAACGGCTGGGAGATCCCGACCACGCTGGACGAGCTCCAGCAGCTCTCCGACGACATCGCGGCGACCGGCATCAAGCCGTGGTGCGCCGGCATCGCGTCGGGTGACGCGACCGGCTGGCCGATCACGGACTGGATGGAGGACATGATGCTCCGGGTCGCCAGCCCGGAGTCCTTCGACAAGTGGGTCTCGCACGAGGAGGCGTTCAACTCGGCCGACCCGACCAAGGCGCTCGACGCCGTGGGCGACTACCTGAAGAACGACAAGTACGTGAACGGCGGCTTCGGCGACGTCACGTCCATCGCGAGCACGGCGTTCCAGGACGGCGGCCTGCCGATCCTCGACGGCCAGTGCGCGCTGCACCGCCAGGCGTCGTTCTACGCGGCCAACTGGCCCGAGGGCACCAAGGTGGCCGAGGACGGCGACGTCTTCGCGTTCTACCTGCCGGGCGAGTCGGCCGACGACCACCCGGTGCTCGGCGCCGGCGAGTTCGTGACCGCGTTCAGCGACCGTCCCGAGGTGCAGGCGCTCCAGACCTTCTGGTCGACGGACGCCTGGGCCAACATCAAGGCGAAGGCCAGCTCGGACGACACCGGCGGTGGCTGGGTCTCCGCCAACAAGGGGCTCGACACCGCGAACCTGGTGAACCCCATCGACCTGCTGTCCGCCAAGATCCTGCAGGACCCGAACACGGTGTTCCGCTTCGACGGCTCGGACCGCATGCCGGCCGCCGCGAACAACGCGTTCTGGAAGGAAGCGACCAACTGGATCACGGGGCAGTCGACGAAGGACACGCTCGACAAGATCGAGGCCGCCTGGCCGACGTCCTGACGTGAGTCCGGTCCCCGGGGAGTCGTCCGCGGCTCCCCGGGGACCGACCTGCACAGCGTCAGTGCCACCGTCGCCACTCGTCCCTGTCCGGAGGTCCGATGCAGCTCGCCGACAAGCTCGGAACCATGGTGATCGCGCTGCTCGCGTTCACCCTCGTGATCGGTCTGATCCTGTTCGTCGTCGCGCTCCTGGAGAAGCGGGGGGCCAAGCGGGTCGCCTGGTTCTTCGTGGGGCCGACGATCCTGCTCCTGCTGATCGGGCTGGTGTACCCCGCGGTCCGCACGGTCATCCGCTCGTTCTTCGACGCCGCCGGCAAGGCCTTCATCGGCGTCGACAACTACACGGCGATCTTCACGAACCCCGACCAGCTGGTCGTCCTGCGCAACACCGTGCTCTGGGTCCTCGTGGCGCCGTTCGTCGCGACGGCCGTCGGTCTCCTGTACGCCATCATCGTCGACGGCGCCAAGGGCGAGGCCGTGGCCAAGTCCCTGATCTTCCTGCCCATCGCCATCTCGTTCGTCGGGGCGTCGATCATCTGGAAGTTCGTCTACGAGTACCGGTTCTACGACCCGACGCTCAAGGTCAACCCCCAGCAGATCGGCCTGCTCAACCAGATCATCGTGTGGCTGGGCGGCACACCCCAGCAGTTCCTCATCAACCAGCCGTGGAACAACCTGTTCCTCATCGTCGTGATGATCTGGATCCAGGCCGGGTTCGCCATGACCATCCTGTCCGCGGCGATCAAGGCGATCCCGCAGGACATGGTGGAGGCGGCACGGCTCGACGGGGTGTCGTCCTGGGGGATGTTCCGGTTCATCACCATCCCGACCATCCGGCCCACGCTCGTGGTCGTCCTCACCACGATCGCCATCGGCAGCCTCAAGGTCTTCGACATCGTCCGGACCATGACCGGCGGTCAGTTCGGCACCAGCGTCGTGGCCAACGAGTTCTTCACGCAGAGCTTCAGCGCGGGCAACCAGGGGCTCGGTGCCGCGCTCGCGGTCCTCCTGTTCATCCTGGTCATCCCGATCATCGTCTACAACATCCGGCACATCCGGGCATCGGAGGCACGATGAGCGCCGTCGGACCCCAGCTGGACCTCAGCGGGGTGAAGGGAGGAGTCGACGACCAGGTCGGCGACGTCCGCGGTGTCGCCGAGGCGACCAAGAAGCGGCTGACGTCACCCTGGGCCTCGCTCGCCGCGGTGGTGCTCGCGTTCGTGTGGACCGTGCCCACCCTCGGGCTGTTCATCAGCTCGTTCCGGCCGGCCGCGGACATCAACAAGTCGGGCTGGTGGACGGCCTTCAGCGACCCGAACTTCACGCTCGAGAACTACCAGACGGTGCTGTCGTCCGACAGCTCGTCGTCGCTCGCGCCGTACATCGTCAACTCGCTCGTCATCACGATCCCGGCCGTGCTCATCCCGCTGCTCATCGCGTCCCTGGCGGCGTACGGGTTCGCGTGGATGGACTTCAAGTTCAAGAACGTGCTGTTCGTCGCGGTGTTCGCGCTGCAGATCGTGCCCATCCAGGTCACGCTCATCCCGCTGCTGACCATCTACGCGGACATCAACATCGCGGGCACGTTCTGGGCGATCTGGCTCTCGCACACCATGTTCGCCCTGCCGCTCGCGGTGTTCCTGCTGCACAACTTCATGAAGGAGATCCCCGCCGAGCTGATCGAGGCGGCCCGCGTCGACGGCGCCGGGCACGTGACGATCTTCTTCCGGCTGATGCTGCCGATCCTCAAGCCCGCGCTCGCGGCGTTCGGCATCTTCCAGTTCCTGTGGGTGTGGAACGACCTGCTCGTCGCCCTGACGTTCGCCGGGTCGTCCCAGGCGGTCGCGCCGATGACCGTCGCGCTCTACAACCTCACGGGGCAGCGCGGCACGCAGTGGTACCTGCTGACCGCCGGGGCGTTCGTGTCGATCATCATCCCGGTGATCGTCTTCCTCAGCCTCCAGCGGTACTTCGTCCGCGGGCTGCTGGCGGGGTCGGTCAAGGGGTAGGCCTGGTGCGGGCGCGGCTGTCCTAGCCTGAGGCCGTGCCCGCACCCCTCCTGTTCGTCGTCTCCGGGCTGACGCAGTACCTGGGTGCGGCACTCGCGGTCGGCATCTTCGACACCGTCGCGCCCGCCACCGTGGCGTGGCTGCGGGTCGCGGTGGCCGCGGTCGTCCTGCTGGTCTGGCGACGGCCCTGGCGGGCCCGGGCCCTGTGGACCTGGCCCGAGCTGCGCACCGCCGTCGTGTTCGGCGTCGTCCTCGCCGTGATGAACGTGGCCTTCTACATCGCCATCGACCACCTGCCGCTGGGCACGGCCGTGGCCATCGAGTTCCTCGGGCCCGTGGCGGTGGCCGCCGCCACCGGGCACGGCTGGCGGGACCGTGTCGGCATCGCGATCGCCGCGGTCGGCGTGGTGCTGCTGGCGGGGGTGAGCCTCGACGCCGGGCCCGACGCCGTGATCGGGCTGGTCGCGATCCTCGTCGCGGCGGCCTGCTGGGCGGCGTACATCCTGCTGGGCCGCCGCGTGGCCCGGGCCGCGTCCGGCGGGATCACCGGCCTGTCGGTCGCCATGGCCGCCGGCGCGGTCGTGCTCGGGCCGTTCCTGGCCGGTGGCGCCGGGCCGGTGCTGCACGACGCCCGGCTCGCCGCCCTCGTCGTCGCGATCGCCGTGTGCTCGTCGGTGATCCCCTACGCGCTCGAGCAGGTCGTGCTGCGCCGGGTGCGCGCCGCGACCTTCGCGGTGCTGCTGGCGATGCTCCCCGCGACCGCCGCGGTGGTCGGCGCGGTCCTGCTGCAGCAGGTGCCGCACGGGCTCGAGGTGGTCGGGCTGCTGCTGGTGTCCGGCGCGATCCTGCTCACCGGGCTGGAGCGCGAGGAGCCCGCCACCGACGAGGCGCCGCCGCCGGCGTAGGGCCCTCGGGCTACAGGTACTGCCCGGTCGACGGGTCGCGGCCGTCCGCCTGCAGGCCCGGCATCGGTCCGGCCGGGAGCTGGCGGCGCGTGCCGGGCAGCTGGGCCTGCGCGGCCATCTGCTGGGCGACGAGCGCGGTCTGGATGCCGTGGAACAACCCCTCGAGCCACCCGACCAGCTGGGCCTGCGCGATCCGGAGCTCGGCGTCGGACGGCGCCTGGTCCTCCACGAACGGCAGCGTGATCCGGTGCAGCTCCGCGACCAGCTCGGGGGACAGGCCCTCCTCGAGCTCGTGCAGCGACCGCTCGTGGATCTCCGCCAGGCGGGCGCGGGCGGCGTCGTCCAGCGGCGCGCTGCGCACCTCGTCGAGCAGCTGCTTGATCATCGTGCCGATCCGCATGACCTTGGCGGGCTGCTCGACCATAGACGTGATGTCCTCGGGGGCGTCGTCGTCCGGCGGATCCACGATCACCACGCGAGGCGTGTCGTCCTGCGGGGCGTCCTGCGGGGCGTCCTGCGCGTTGTCGGTCACCCGGGCATTCTGACCGACTCGCACGCACCGCGCAGCGGCTCGCGTCCACCAATCTGCGCCCGGCCTCGTCGCTAGGGTGGTCGCATGCCCTGGCTCACCACACCTGCCCATGCCCGGTGGCTCGAGGACGAGACCGACCGGCTGCTCGCCTTCGGCCGGGCCTCCGTGGTCCCGGGCGGGTTCGCCCGGCAGGACGAGGCGGGCCTCGCCGTCGACGGGCCCCTGGAGCTCTGGATCGCCTGCCGCATGACGCACGTGTACGCGCTCGGGCACCTGCTGGGCCGCCCCGGCTCCGCGGCGCTGGTCGACCACGGGCTGGCCGCGCTGACCGGCGCCTTCCACGACGACGAGCACGGCGGGTGGTTCGCCGAGGTCGAGCGCGACGGCGCGCCCCGCGACACCGACAAGGCCGCCTACCCGCACGCGTTCGTCGTCCTCGCGGCGTCGAGCGCCGCCGCGGCCGGCCGCCCGGGCGCCCGCGAGCTGCTGGACCAGGCGCTGGCCGTCTCCGAGCGGTGGTTCTGGGACGACGAGGCGGGCATGGTGGTCGAGCAGTGGGACCGGGGCTTCGCCGCCCTCGACGACTACCGCGGCGTCAACGCCAACATGCACACGGTCGAGGCCTACCTCGCGGCCGCGGACGTCACCGGGCAGCGCGTCTGGCTGGACCGCGCCCTGCGGATCGTCGAGCGCGTCGTGCACGGCTGGGCGCGCGACAACTCCTGGCGCATCCCGGAGCACTTCGACTCCGCCTGGGTGCCCGACCTCGAGTACAACGTCGACACCCCGGCGCACCCGTTCCGGCCTTACGGCGCGACCATCGGTCACTGGCTCGAGTGGGCCCGGCTGACCCTGCACGCCCGCGCCGCGGTGACGGCCCGCGGCGACGTCGCCCCCGCCTGGATGCTCGAGGACGCCGTCGCGCTGTTCGACGCCGCCGTCCGTGAGGGCTGGGACGTCGACGGCGCCCCCGGSTTCGTCTACACCGTCGACTGGTCGGGTGCCCCGGTCGTGCGCGAGCGGATGCACTGGGTGGCCGCCGAAGCCGTCGCCGCGGCCGCCGCCCTGCACGCCGCCACGGGCGAGGACCGGTTCGACGACGCCTACACGCAATGGTGGGAGTACATCGGCGCGCACGTGCTGGACCGGGTGGGCGGATCGTGGTGGCACGAGCTGGGCACCGACAACGAGGTGTCCCGGACCGTCTGGGCCGGCAAGGCCGACCTCTACCACGCGGTGCAGGCGACGCTGATCCCGCGCCTGCCCCTGACCCCCGTGATCGCCCCGGCCCTGGCCGCCGGACTGCTGGACTGACAGCACACAGCGTCCGCACTCGGTGGGGCTCCGACCCGCAGGAGTGCGGACGTTGCGTCAGGGGATCAGCAGGACCTTGCCGAAGGCGTCGCCCGTCTCCAGGAGGCGGTGCGCCTCGGCGGCCCGGTCGAACGGCAGGCGCGCGTGCACCACGGGCCGCACCGAGCCGTCGGCGACGAACGGCCAGGCGTGCCGGCGGACGCCGTCCATGATCGCGACCTTCTGGTCGAGCGGACGCGAGCGCAGCATGGTGCCGAGGATGCTGGCCCGCTTGGTCAGCAGCACGGACAGGTCCAGCTCGCCGCGCCGGCCCTGCTGCATCCCGATGACGACGAGGCGGCCGTCGTCGGCGAGCATCGCGAGGTTGTCCGCGAGGCCGCCCGCGCCGAGCACGTCGAGGACGACGTCGACCCCGCGGCCGTGGGTCGCCTCGAGCACGCGGCCGACGAGGTCCGGCTCGCGGTGGTCCAGCGCGACGTCGGCACCGAGGGCGAGCACCCGGGCGGTGCGCTGCGGGCCGCCGGCCGTCGCGACCACCCGGGTCCCCAGCGCGTGGGCCAGCTGGACCGCCGCGGACCCGACCCCTCCCGAGCCGCCGCGCACCAGCAGGGTCTCGGCGGGGGAGAGGCGTGCCGCACGCAGGTTGGACCAGACGGTGGCCAGGGCCTCGGGCAGCGCGGCGGCGTCGACGGTGGGCACGCCCTCGGGGACGCGCAGGCAGAGCGTCGCGGGCACGGCGACCCGCTCGGCGTAGCCGCCGCCCGCCAGCAGGGCGGCGACGCGATCACCCACCTGCAGGTCGTCGGCCCCCAGACCGTCGCCGCGGGCGACGACGGTCCCCGAGACCTCGAGCCCCGGCCAGGCCGGCGCACCCGGTGGCGGGGGGTAGTGACCTGCCCGCTGGAGCAGGTCCGCCCTGTTGACTCCGGCCGCCGCGACCTCGACCATCAGGTCCAGCGGTCCGGGGGCGGGTTCGGCCACCTCGTCGACTGCGAGGACGTCCGGATCTCCCGGCTTCGTGATCACCACCGCACGCACGTCCGCACAATAACCCCAGGGTCACCGAGGTCCGGCTGCTAGCACACGACACCCGAAAGGGCGGTCATGTCGCCGTATCCCAGTGGGTGAGGTCCATGGCAAACTCACCCGCGGGCTAATGGTCCGGCGTCCAGCAGCCGATGAAGGCCAACGGGACACCTCGTGGGTCGACTGGCCAGAGGGAACGACCGGTACGACCTGGTGGAGACACCTGTTGTCGGAAGACGGAAGGGAACGACATGCTGCGACGGCTCGGCATCCGCGCCAAAGTGATGGCTGTCCTTGCCGTCCCCATGATCGTGCTGCTTGCAGCCGGTGGGTACATCTCGTGGAACGCCCTCTCCGAGCTGCGGTACGCCAGGGCGGCCGAGAGCGTCGTCACGACGCTCCAGGCCTATGCACCGGTGGCGAGCGCCCTGCAGGCGGAGCGGCTCCTCTCGCTCAACGGCGGGACGCCCGAGCAGCTCGCCGCGGCGCGTGCGCAGACGGACCAGGCCCTGGCCGCGGTGCGACCCATCACGGCGAAGCTCGACCTGAGCCAGTTCCCGCCGTCGGTCGTCGACCAGTTCGTCGAGGTCCAGCTGGCGCACAACACGATGCTCCCCGCCGTCCGTACGGGCGTCGACATCAAGTCCCAGCGTGCGCAGATCGAGCGCAACTACGCCCAGATCATCGAGGGTCAGCTCTCCCTGATGGAGCAGGTCTCCAACAGCCTCGAGAACCGTGACCTCTCGGAGTACATCACCGCCTACCGCGAGATCGGCACCACCGCCGACGACCTGGTCGTCGAGATGATCGACGGGGTGGCGCTGCGGTCCAACCCGCGCTCCCCGTCGCCCGCCCTGGTCCGTCAGTACGGCACGCAGGCCGCCGCCGTCGAGCTGGCCCGCACGCGTGCCCACGACGCCATCACGTCGCTCGGCATCGAGGCTCTGGCCATGCCGACCAAGGACCCGACCTCCAACTTCACGCGTATGCGGGCCATGATCGAGCAGGGCAACTCGGCCGGCCTGGTCCAGGTCGACCCGGCGCGTTACGTCGAGGAGATCCAGAACCAGCTGACCAGCCTCGGCGAGCTGAACACCGACGTCCTGGCCGACGCGCACAGCGTCGCGGCCCAGGCTGCCGACGACGCCGCCGCCCGAGCGTGGATCACCATCGGCATCGTCGCCGCGGCCCTCGCAGCCTCCCTGTTCTTCGCGCTCCTCGTCTCCCGCTCCATCGTCGTCCCGCTGCGTCGCCTGACGAAGGCCGCTGCCGACGTCCGCGAGCAGCTGCCGCGACTGGTCGAGCAGGTGGCCGTGCCCGGTGAGGGCCCGGAGATCACGCTGGCGCCCATCCCGGTGACGTCCCGCGACGAGGTCGGCCAGCTGGCCGCCGCGTTCAACTCGGTGAACTCGACCACCGTCTCGGTCGCCCAGGAGCAGGCCGCTCTGCGTGGCTCCATCGCTGAGATGTTCGTCAACGTCGCCCGCCGCGACCAGGTCCTCCTCAACCGCCAGCTGTCGTTCATCGACTCGCTCGAGCGTGCCGAGGAAGACCCGAGCACCCTGGCGAACCTGTTCCGCCTCGACCACCTCGCCACCCGCATGCGGCGGAACGCGGAGTCCCTCCTCGTCCTCGCCGGCATCGACTCGGGCCGCCGCCTGCGCGACGCCATGCCGCTCTCGGACGTCGTCCGCACGGCCTCCTCGGAGATCGAGCAGTACGACCGCGTCGAGCTCGACCTGCAGGTCGACCCGCACATGCACGGCTTCAACGCGCTGGGCGCCGCCCACATGCTCGCGGAGCTGCTCGAGAACGCGACGATCTTCTCCGAGCCGGAGACGCCCGTCACGGTCACCACCGGCGTCTCGGGCCAGTTCGTGGTCGTCCGCGTCCTCGACCAGGGCCTCGGCATGAGCGACCAGGAGCTCGAGGCCGCGAACGCGAAGATCATCTCGACCTCCGCCAGCGACTCCCTGGGCAACCAGCGCCTCGGCCTCTTCGTCGTCGGCCGCATCGCCCAGCGCCTCGGCGCCGAGGTCAAGCTGCTCAAGGCCGCGCACGGCACGGGTACCGAGACCATCGTCAAGTTCCCGGCCACGCTGTTCGTCGCCAACGAGACCGCCCTGTACGGCGGCGGCGCGCCGGCTGCCCTCGCGGCACCGCGCAACGACCCGGGCCTGCCCCAGATCGAGGCGCCGGTCGTCGACGAGGTCGACCTCGCCGCCCTGACCGACGGCCAGACCTCGCTCGGCCTGCCGCACCGTCGTCGTCGTGAGGACGGCTCGGACGCCGAGGTCGGCCCGATCCCGGTCACCGAGCTCGCGCAGTCCACCGGGCTGCCGTCGCGGTCCAAGAAGACGTTCGACGAGGACAACCTCGTCCTGCCCGAGGCCCCCGACGGGCACATCGCGCCCGAGATCCAGGCCGCCGGTTCCGACTGGAAGCCCGAGACCCTCGCGCCGCTCAAGGGTGGTCTGCCCAGCCGCAGCCGCGCCGCGACGTCGGCGTGGGCACAGCCGGAGGAGCAGACGTCGACCGCTGCCGCTGCGGCGCCGGCCCCTGCCGCCCGTGCCGGGCTCTTCTCCGGCTTCCGTGGCCGCACGGAGACGCCCGCCAACGCCAACGAGACCGACGAGAACCTCGTCGTGCCGGCCCTGCAGTCCGAGGACGACGAGCGCGCCCTGCCGCCCGCCCAGTCGAACGCGGTCCGCGCGCCCTGGATGTCGAGCGGTGCGCACGCCGCGCCGGTCGAGCCCATGGTCGTCCCGAAGCTCGTCGACGACGAGGACTCGTGGGAGGCGCAGGAGGCCACGCACCGCCAGGAGCAGAACGCCGCCGCCGCCGCGCTCGCCGCGCAGGTCGAGGCCGCCCCGGCCGAGGAGGAGGCACCCGTCTGGGAGCCGACGCCCGCCTGGGACGCCGCCGAGACCGAGGCGCCCGCCGCCGAGGCGTGGGCCGCTCCCGTCGTCGAGGAGACCCCCGCGTGGGAGGCACCTGTCGCTGAGGCGTGGGCCGCTCCCGTCGTCGAGGAGACCCCCGCGTGGGAGGCGCCCGTCGCTGAGGCGTGGGCCGCTCCCGTCGTCGAGGAGACCCCCGCGTGGGAGGCGCCCGTCGCTGAGGCGTGGGCCGCTCCCGTCGTCGAGGAGACCCCCGCGTGGGAGGCACCCGTCGCTGAGGCGTGGGCCGCTCCCGTCGTCGAGGAGACCCCGGCGTGGGAGGCCCCCGTGGCGTCCGACTCCGAGGCCTGGGACCAGGCGATCGTCGACGACGAGCCCGCCTGGGAGGCGCCGGTCGTCGCCGAGCAGGCTCCCGCAGCCCTGACGGCACGCGTGGCCACCCCGGCACCCGAGTCGGTGGCCGAGTTCGAGGCCGAGTTCGAGGCCGAGGTCGAGGTTGCCGAGCTGCCCGCGCCGGTCGCCGAGGTCGCCGAGCCGGTAGCCGAGGTTGCCGCCGAGCCGGTCGCGCCCGTCCAGACCTTCACCTCGTACAGCGGCTACTCGGGCTGGGGCGCTCCCGCGTCCGACGCGCCCGCGCCGTACGTGCCGTTCGAGCGCACGCTCGACGAGGCCCGTGCCTGGCACACCGGCGCCATGCCGATCGTGGCCGCGCCGGTCGCCGAGCCCGCCGCCGAGCCGGTCGCCGAGGTCGTCGAGCCCGTCGAGGAGCAGGCCGTCCCCGCCGACGACGCCGCCTGGCCGGCCCCCGCGTGGGAGCCGCCGACGTGGCAGGCGCCGCAGTGGGAGGAGCAGGCTGCCGAGGCCGTCGCCGAGGTCGCCCCCGAGCCCGAGCCCGAGGTCGCCCCCGAGGTCGAGCCCGAGCCCGAGCTGGCCGTCGTGGACGGTGTCGCCTTCCGCCGGGTCTTCCTCGAGCCCGACCCGGAGCCCGAGTACGAGGCCGAGTCCGAGTACCAGCCCGAGGCGGAGTACGAGGCCGAGGTCGCTCCCGAGCCGCAGCCCGAGCCCGAGCCGCAGCCCGTCGCTCAGCAGGAGGCACCCGTCTGGGCCGCCCCCGTCCAGGAGGCGCCGGCGTGGCCGGCCTTCCAGGCGGCGCACCCCGGGACCGAGTCGCCGACGCAGCTGTTCACGCCGGTCGAGGCGGCAGCCGCCGTCACGCCCGAGCCGGTCGCGTACGCGCCGCAGGCCCCGGCCTACGACGCGGCCCCGGTCACGTTCGCGGCACCCGAGCCCGCCGCCGCCCCCGCGTGGGCGCCGACGGCGTCGGCGGCAGCGCCCGCTGCGCCCGAGGCTCCGTTCGCCGAGCTCGTGCAGACGCCGTCCGACGACGCCAAGGGGCGTCGCCGCTGGGGCCTGTTCGGCAAGAAGAAGGCCGACGAGGTCGTCCCGGAGC
>NZ_JBFULZ010000034.1:0-27985 GCF_054049635.1 Cellulomonas sp. P5_C6
CCCCGGCACCCGGTCGTCCGCCCTCGGCCTCGACGGCGCGGCGAGCGGGGGCCGGTGGTCGCTGCTCCCCGCGCGCGAGGTCGACCCCACGCTCCGGGCGCACGCGCTCGCCGCGCAGCTGCTCGACCGCCACGGCATCCTCACCCGCGCCGTCGCACCCGCCGAGGGCATCGGTGCCCGGTTCGCCGACGTGTACCGCGTGCTGTCGGCGCTCGAGCAGGGCGGCCAGGTGCGCCGCGGCTACTTCGTGGAGCGCCTCGGCGGCTCCCAGTTCGCGCTACCGGGGGCGGTCGACCGGCTCCGGGTCGACGCGCAGGTCATCGAGCGGTCGGCGGACGAGCACGCGCCCCACGAGGACCAGGTCGTCGTGCTCGCCGCGACCGACCCCGCCAACCCGTACGGCGCCTCGCTGCCGTGGCCGGCTCCGGGGCCGCAGACCGAGGACGCCGGCACGGGTCGGCACCGACCGGGCCGCAAGGGCGGGGCGCTCGTCGTCCTCGTCGACGGTGCCCTGGTGCTCTACCTCGAGCGCGGCGGCCGCACGGTCCTGTCGTTCACCACCGACGCCCGCGTCCTCACGGGCGCCGCCGACGGCCTGGCGTCGACCGTGCGCGCGCGACGCAGCGGCCAGCTCACGATCGTGCGGGTCGACGGCGTCGAGGTCCTCGCCGGCGCCCTGCACGGCACGCTCGGGCAGGCGCTCGTCGCCGCCGGGTTCGCGACCACCCCGCGCGGCCTGCGGCTGCGGGACCGGCCGTGACCCCGCGGCCTGACCGATGGGCCTGGTCGTGACGGCCCGGCGCCGGTGGGACCGGTCGTGACGGAGCGGGCCCGTGCCTGAGGGCGACATCCTGCGCCGGACCGCCGACCGCTTCCAGCTCGCGCTCGCCGACCGGGTGGTCACGCGGTCGGACCTGCGCTGGCCCAGCGCCGCGACCGTCGACCTGGTCGGCCGGACCGTGCTGGAGACCCGGTCGTACGGCAAGCACCTGCTCACCCGGTTCGACGACGGCCGCACCCTGCACACGCACCTGCGCATGGAGGGCCGGTGGCGGATCGCGCGGAGCGACACCGACGGCGCCTCGGCACGCTCGCCGCACGTCCGGGCCGTGCTCGGCAACGCGGAGTGGACCGCCGTGGGTCTCGACCTGGGCATGCTCGACGTCCTGCGGACCAGGGACGAGCACACGGTGATCGGCCACCTGGGCCCGGACCTGCTCGGCGAGACCGTCGACGTGGACGAGGCGCTGCGGCGCTGGTCGGCCCGCGGCTCGACCCCGGTCGCGGAGGTGCTGCTCGACCAGACGGTCGTCGCGGGGATCGGCACCATCTTCGCGGCCGAGTCCCTGTTCTCCGAGCGCCTGTGGCCGTGGACCCCGGCCGACCAGATCGAGGCCCCCGCGCGACTGCTGGCGGTGGCCCGCCGCCAGCTGCAACGCTCCGTCGCCGACGGACGGCCGCCGGGGCACGTGCACGGCAGGCTGCGCGAGCCGTGCCACCGCTGCGGCACCCGGATCGCGGTCGCGCAGGCGCGCAAGCCCCCGATGGAGCGCCCGATCTTCTACTGCCCGCGGTGCCAGCAGAGCCCGCGGTAGCTCGTCGGGAACGAGCAACGGTCCGCGGACGAATGTCCACGGACCGCGCAGGACGACGCGCGGACACCATCGTCCGGCGTCACGGGCGCACCCCAAGTGCCCCGTGGATCGGGTGCACACGCGCCCGATCAGGCAAAGACGGCCGAGGCCGTCAATCAGCCGATGGCTGCGAGCTCCGACCGCGACCGCGCCCAGCCGGAGTCGGCGGCACCGGCCACCGACGCCGCGAGGTCCGCGGGCACCGTGTCGGGGATCAACAGACCCTCGGCGACTGCGACGCGGTCACTGACCTCGCGCAGGACGAGCGACATCGGGACGTCGAGCGCCTCGCAGATGCTGTTGAGCAGCTCCGACGACGCCTCCTTCTGACCCCGCTCCACCTCGCTCAGGTAACCGAGCGACACGCGGGCTGCCGACGACACCTCACGCAGGGTGCGCCCCTGGCGCTGTCGCGCATCCCGCAGCACATCGCCGATCTCTCGACGTAGTACAACCATTCGGGCTCCCCCTCTCGCGTCACGTGCCACATCCGCCCCGGGAGCCGGAGTCCGCTGCGGACCCTTCACCGGGAGGATTCCACCGTACCTTGCACCACCGACACGCGAAGGCAGGCGTCGTGCCGGGGGTCGAGTGCTCATCACGGTCGTTCCAACGATGCGACCCCTTGCAGTGTTCCCGCTGACCCCGCGCGCCACCCAGGGCGAGCCGCAGATTCACCCCGATCGGCCCACGAATTCCACCCCCAGCGCCAGCACGGCGTCCACGGACCGGGCGCGGACGGTGCCCCGGTCACCGGTCAGCCGCAGGGTCCGTACGACGGTCCCGTCGGGGGTGGAGACCGCGACGTGGACGGTGCCGGGCGGGTGCCCGTCCTGCGGGTCGGGGCCGGCCACGCCGGTCGTCGCGAGCCCGACCTCGGCGCCGAGCCGCTCCCGGACGCCGAGCGCCATCGCCTTCGCGACGTCGGGATCGACCGCGTCGCGAGCCGCGAGCAGGGCCGCGTCGACGCCGAGCAGCGTTCCCTTGAGCTCGGTGGCGTAGGCGACGACCGCGCCGCGCAGCACGGCGGACGCGCCGGGCACGTCGACGAGCGTCGCGCAGACGAGCCCGCCGGTCAGCGACTCGGCGACGGCCAGGGTCCAGCCGCGGGCGCCGACGGCCGCGAGCAGCTCGGGAGCGCCCGGCACGTCACAACCCGGCGGCGGGCGGCCGGGCGGCGGTCCGGCGGATCTGCAGCCCGGTCCGCAGGTAGTCCAGGCCGGTCACGACCGTCACCACCAGCGCGGCGGCCATGAGGATCGCCGCGACCACGGACACCCACGTCGGCAGCTGGTCCAGCGGCAGGAGGTAGAGGCCGATGGCGACAGACTGCAGGACCGTCTTGAGCTTGCCGCCCCGGGATGCCGGCAGCACCACGTAGCGCAGCAGGAAGAACCGCATCGCCGTGATGCCGAGCTCCCGGATCAGGATGATGACCGTGACCCACCACGACAGGTCGCCCAGCCACGACAGCAGGATCAGCGCGGTGCCGATGAGCACCTTGTCCGCGATGGGGTCGAGGAGCTTGCCGAAGTTGGTGACCTGGCCGGAGCGCCGGGCGAGCCAGCCGTCGAGGCGGTCGGTGGCCGCGGCGAGGGCGAACAGGGCGGTCGCGACGAGCCGGCCGGTGGTGCTGTGCCCGCCGTCGACGAGCAGGGCCCAGGCGAAGAACGGCACCATCGCGATGCGCAGCACCGTGAGCGCGTTCGCCAGGTTCCAGGCGGAGGGCACAGAAGGCGCTGGAGGCACGGCGTCGGACACCCGGACAGCCTAGAGGGGTGCGAGAGGTGGGCCGTCCACGAACTACAGTCCGCGTGTGACCCGCCACGCCCGCGCCGGCCGACGCTCCCCCGTCGTCGTCGGCCTCGCGATCCTGCTGCTCGTGCTCGCGAGCCTCGGTGCCGTCGCGGCGGCACTTCGGCCCTGGGACTCGACGGTCGCCGCGCAGACGGGCACGCCCGCGCCGCCGCCGGTCAGCCAGACGCCGACCCCGACCCCCACGCCCACGCCGACGGCGGACCCCGACGCCGAGTTCTCGATCGTGGCGGCCGGCGACGTCCTGCCGCACCTGCCCGTCCTCGCCGACGCGCGGACACCCGGCGGGGGCTACGACTTCGGACCGCTGCTCGCACCGATGGACCCGTGGGTCCAGGGCGCTGACCTTGCGCTCTGCCACCTCGAGGTGCCGGTCGCGCCCGCGGGCACCCCGCCCAGCGGCTACCCGCTGTTCGGTTCTCCGGCGGAGATCGCCTCGTCGCTGAAGGCGCAGGGCTGGGACGGCTGCTCGACCGCGTCCAACCACTCCGTCGACCGCGGCTTCGCCGGCATCACGGCCACGCTGGACGCCATGGACGCCGCCGGCCTCGGGCACGTCGGCACGGCCCGCAGCGCGCTCGAGCAGTCGCAACCGCAGCTGTACACCCTCGAGCGGGCGGGCCAGTCGATCACCGTCGCGCACATCGCCGCCGCGTACGGCACCAACGGCATGCCGATCGACGCCGACAAGCCGTGGTCGGTCAACCTCATCGACGTGCCCGCGATGGTGGCGCAGGCGACGGCGGCGCGCGCGGCCGGTGCCGACCTGGTGATCGCGAGCGTCCACTGCTGCGTGGAGTACCGCACCGAGCCGACGCCCGAGCAGGTCGCGTTCGACCAGCAGCTGGCCGACTCCGGGGTGTTCGACCTGCTCATCGGCCATCACGCGCACGTGCCCCAGCCGGTGGAGCACCTCAGCGGTGGGCCGCGCGGCGAGGGGATGTGGGTGGCCTACGGGCTCGGCAACTACATCTCCAACCAGGACGGCGAGTGCTGCGTGGAGAACACCGACTCCGGGCTGCTGCTCACCGCGCACGTGGAGAGTACGGGCGCGTTCCCCGCGGAGGGGCGCGAGGCCGGACCCGCACGCGTCACCGGGGTCGAGTGGACGCCCGTGACCGTGGACCGGCTGGGCGGGCACCAGGTGCACGCGCTCGTGGACATCGCGGGCGGCACGGGCACGCTCAGCGCCGCGCAGGTGGCGGACCGCCTGGCCCGGGTGGTCGCCGCGGCCGGGACCCAGGCGCCGCAGCGGACGACGCCAGTGACCACCACCGGGCCCGCGCCCGTCGTCGTGCCGCGCGTCAGCGGCTGATGTCGCCCGGCTGCGCGCTGCCGTACAGCCAACCCTGGCCGTAGCGCCAGCCGTTGCGGTGCAGGTACTCGGCCTGCTCCTCGTGCTCGATGCCCTCGGCGATGGTCACCATCGCGAGCTCGCGGGCCAGCGCGCCGAGCGCCCGGGCCACCTTGCCCGCGGTGGGGTCCTCGGGGATGCCGGACGTGAAGGACATGTCGAGCTTCACGCCCGCCACCGGCAGGTCGCGCAGGTACGACAGCGGCGAGACGCCCGTGCCGAAGTCGTCGAGCAGGATCGGCACGCCCGCGGCGGACAGCTGCGTGAGCTCGTGCCGGATCCGCGTCCCCGACGCCACCAACGAGGACTCGGTGAGCTCGACGACGATCCGCCCGGCCGTCAGGCGGTGCCGGGAGATCTCGCCGAGCAGGGTCGTCGCGAACTCGCCGTCGCCCAGCTGGTCGGCCGACACGTTGACCGACACCCAGCGCGTCCGGTCGTGGATCGAGGCGACGAACTCCACGACGCGCGTGGCCACCAGCTGCCCGAGGGCGACGGACATGCCCGCCTCCTGGATCAGCGAGAGGAACGAGGCCGGCAGCAGCAGCCCGCGCGTGGGGTGCTCCCAGCGCACGAGGGCCTCGTAGCCGACCACCCGCGAGTCCGACAGGTCGACGATCGGCTGGTAGTGGACCACGAGCTGGTCGTTGGAGATCGCCGCGGCGAGCTCGCGGTGCAGGTCGGACGCCGAGCCCATGGTCATCGACGGCTCGTAGACCTCCGTGCGGCTGCGGCCGGAGCCCTTGGCGCGGTAGAGCGCGGCGTCGGCGGCGGCGAGCAGCCCCGGGGCGCCGCCCTCGATCGAGTCGGGGTCCGCCAGCGCGATGCCGATGCTCGCCGCGACCGTCAGGCGGCGACGGCCGACGCGGACCTGCTCCAGGAGCCCGGTGTGGATCGCCGCCGCGACCTCGAAGACCGCCCGCGGACCGTCCAGGTCCTGCACGACCACCACGAACTCGTCGCCCCCGAGCCGTGCGACGGTCCCGCGGCGCGCGGTCGCGGCGCGCAGGACGCCCGCGACGTGCACCAGCACCTCGTCGCCCGCGGCGTGCCCGTACCGGTCGTTGATCTCCTTGAACCCGTCGAGGTCGCACGCGAGCACGGCCACACGGTCGACCACGCCCGGCTGCTCGAGCACCGACTGCAGGACCTCCTGCAGGAGCGTGCGGTTGGCCAGGCCGGTCAGCGGGTCGTGCATGGCCCGGTGCGTGAGCATCTCGGCCTGCAGCCGGGACTCGGTCGAGTCCCGGACCTGGACGACGAAGTGGTCGGGCGCCCCGGTCGGCGTGCGCACGAGCGCGGCATCGAGCGCGACCCAGACCTGGTGGCCGTCGGCGCGCTGGTAGCGCTTCTCGAGGGAGAACCGATGCTGGCCGCCACCGAGCAGCCGGTCGACCTCGAGGCGCTCGGCGGGCCGCCCCTCGGGCGTGCTGAGGTCCTCCATGCGGTAGCCGCGCAGCGCGCCGACGCTGGTGCCCAGCAGCTCCGCGAACGCCGCGTTGGCCTCGACGATGCGCCACTCGAGGTCCACCAGCGCCATGCCGATGGGGGCGTTCTCCATGGCGACCCGGAACTGCATCTCGCTGCGGGTCAGCGCCGCCTCGACCTCGCGGCGCCCGGTGACGTCGACCAGCGTCGTGAGCACCGCGGCCACGTCGCCGTCGCCCGCGGGGACCAGCTGGCTGGCCACCTGGACCATGCGCGCCTGCGTGGTGTCGGTGCCGGGCAGCGCCACGCCGACCAGCTCGGAGTCGACCGTCCAGCCCGCGCGCGCGACGCCGCTGCGGTGGCCCAGCACCGCCGCCGGGTTCATCGCCAGGCCCATCTCGTTGACCAGCACCACGGGGAGGTCGCCCACCGAGCGGCCGACCGAGGACGCGGCATCGATGCCGAGGATCGCCGCGGCGCGCTCGGAGATGTCGAGCACCTTGCCGGACAGGGACTGGACGAGCACGCCCTCCTTGGTCACGGCCTGCAGCGCGTCGTACCGGTGCCGCAGCTCGCGCGACAGCTCCAGCAGCTCGTTCGCGCGGCGCACCTGGGCGCGCTGCCTGGCCAGGAGGATGAGCACCGCCACGAGTGCCACGATCGCCACGACGGCGATCACCGTGCTGACGACCCCCAGGGGGCCGGAGGTCGCGACGGTCACCGACCCCCGCCGGACCACTGTCCGGCGTCGTCCTCCTCCGCGCCGTCGAAGTAGTCGGTCGCCACCGGCGGCTCGCCCGGCAGGGCCCCGTCGACGGTCGCGTACCGGTCCTCCTCCTCGCCGGGGGCGCCGCGCAGCATCGCCAGCGTGCCCGCCAGGTCGTCGGGCTGGATCAGCACCTCGCGCGCCTTGGAGCCCTCGGACGGGCCGACGATCTCGCGCGACTCCAGCAGGTCCATGAGCCGACCCGCCTTGGCGAACCCGACGCGCAGCTTGCGCTGCAGCATCGACGTCGAGCCGAACTGCGTGGTGATCACCAGCTCCGCGGCCTGCAGCAGCAGGTCGAGGTCGTCGCCGATGTCGTCGTCGACCTGCTTCTTCACCGGGGCCGCCGCGACGTCCTGCCGGTACACGGGCTTGAGCTGCTTCTTCACGTGCTCGACGACGGCGTGGATCTCCGACTCCGACACCCAGGCGCCCTGGGTGCGCATGGGCTTGGCCGCACCCATCGGCAGGAACAGCGCGTCACCCTGCCCGATGAGCTTCTCCGCGCCCGGCTGGTCGAGGACGACCCGCGAGTCGGTGAGGCTGCTGGTCGCGAACGCGAGACGGGACGGGACGTTGGCCTTGATCAGGCCGGTCACGACGTCGACGCTCGGGCGCTGGGTGGCGAGCACCAGGTGGATGCCGGCCGCGCGCGCCAGCTGAGTGATGCGCTGGATCGACGCCTCGACGTCGCGCGGGGCGACCATCATGAGGYCGGCCAGCTCGTCGACGACCACCAGCAGGTACGGGTAGGTCGCGATCTTGCGCTCGGAGCCCGGCAGCGGCTTGACCTTTCCGGCCCGGACCGCGGTGTTGAAGTCGTCGATGTGCTTGAACCCGAAGTTCGCCAGGTCGTCGTAGCGCGCCTCCATCTCGCGCACCACCCACTCGAGGGCCTCCGCGGCCTTCTTCGGGTTGGTGATGATCGGCGTGATGAGGTGCGGGATGCCCTCGTAGACCGTCAGCTCGACGCGCTTGGGGTCGACGAGCACCATCCGGACCTCGTCGGGCGTCGCGCGCATGAGGATCGAGACGATCATCGAGTTGACGAAGCTGGACTTGCCCGCGCCGGTGGCGCCCGCGACCAGCAGGTGGGGCATCTTGGCGAGGTTGGCGGTGACGTAGCCGCCCTCGACGTCCTTGCCGACGCCGATGACCATCGGGTGCTCGGTGCGCTTGGCCGCGCTGGAGCGCAGCACGTCGCCCAGCGACACGGTCTCGCGGTCGGTGTTCGGGATCTCGATGCCGATGGCGGACTTGCCGGGGATCGGCGACAGGATCCGCACGTCGGCGCTGGCCACCGCGTACGCGATGTTCTTGCTCAGCGCGGTGACCCGCTCGACCTTGACGGACCGGCCCAGCTCGACCTCGTAGCGCGTGACGGTCGGGCCGCGCGTGAAGCCCGTGACCTGCGCGTCGATCTCGAACGCCTCGAGCACGGACGTGAGGGACTCGACCACCCGGTCGTTCGCGGCCGAGCGGACCTTGTGCGGCGCACYCTTGGCCAGCGCGTCCTCGGCCGGGAGCGTGTAGAGGACGTCGCCGCCGAGCATGGGCTGCTCGCCCCGCGGGACCGGCGTCGTCTCCGGTGCCACGAGCGGCGTCTTGGCGACCACCGTCGTCGGCACCGTGTCCGGGGCCGCGTCTCGTGCCGCCTGCGCCTCCGCCTCGGCCTCCGCCGCGGCGACGATGGCCGCGCGCGCGAACGCCTCGTCGCCGTCGTACCCGTCGAGCCGGGTGTCCTCAGGCTCGTCGACGTCCTCCGCGCGCCGGCGCCGGCGCGCCAGCAGCCCACGCTTGGCCGGCGCCGCCTCGATCTCCGGCACGGCGGTGTGCAGCGCGTTGATGACGAGCGGGGCGTCGTCCTCGACCTCGTCGGCGTCGGACGCCGACGCACGGTGGTTGCCCGTGAGCCGGTCGTAGACGCCGCGCAGCCGCGGGATCACCTGGTGCACCGGGGTCGCGGTGACGACGAGGACGCCGAAGAACGCCAGCAGGATCAGCAGCACGACGGCCACACCCGGCGTGAGCAGGCTGGCGAGCGGGGTCCCGACCAGGAAGCCGACGATGCCGCCGGCGGCTCGCAGCGCGGCGAAGTCGTCGGTGCCCGGCAGGCCGGCGGCGATCTGCACGAGGCCGCACACCGCCAGCGTGATGGCGCCCAGCCCGATGACGATGCGGCCGTTGGCCTCGACGCGCTCGGGGTGCCGCATGAGCCGGATGGCCAGCCCGAGCAGCACGACCGGCACGACRACGCCGACCTTGCCGAACGTGCCGGCGACCACGTTGTGCACGAGGGTCCCGGCCGTGCCGGACAGGTCCCACCACTCGCGGGCGGCGATGATGATCGCGAGGCCGAGCAGGGTGAACGCCAGTCCGTCCCGGCGGTGCGACGGGTCCAGGTCCTTGGCGCCCCGGCCGACGCGGCGGGCGGTGCCGCCGACGAGGTGGGCGGCACCCATGAAGGTGCCCTTGACCATCCGCACCGGCAGCGCCGGCCGGTGCGGCGGCGGGGCAGGCTTGCGGGTCTGCGGTCGGGAGGAGCCCGACTGCTTTCCGGCGGCGCGCGACGTCGTCGGCGCACCGGACCGGGCGCGTGGGGTGGACGTACGAGTCGCCATGGTCCTCAAAGTAGCCGGGGCTGCCGACGACACAGCCGTGCCTGGGCGCGTGTCGCCCGCGCGTTCACCCGAGCAGCAGGCCCACACCGAGCGCGACGACCCCGGCGGCGAGGAGAACGGCGCCCACCGCGAGCAGCACGACGGCCCTGTTGGGCGCCTCGCGACCGCGGCCCATCGCGGCGAAGAAGAAGCCGGCCGGCATGACGATCGCCGCGATCAGGACCCCGGTCTGCGCCAGCCAGCGCCAGAACCCGGTGAGCGACGTCGCCTCGCCCAGCAGCAGGCAGACGAGCCCGAGCGTGACCAGGACGCCGGCGTGCGCGTGCCCGGCGCGGTAGAAGCTCTTCTGGAACTCGGTGGCCTGCTCCTTGCCGGTCACGACGCGCAGCAGGAAGGCGCCGCCGGACTCGATGGCCACCACCGTCAGGGCGACGACGCCCGCCGTGACCCGGGCGGCGTCCGTGAGCTCGATCATGTGCCCTCCTCGTTTCCGAACACTGTTATAGAACCTTGTTCGCAAACCCTGGTCAACCCCCTAGACTCGCCGGATGGCCCGACCCCGCGTGCACGACGACGCCCTGCGCGTGCGCCTGCTCGAGGAGGCGTCGGCGATCGTCGCCTCGGCCGGCGCCGCGGGGCTGACGGTCCGGGACCTCGCCGCCCGTTCGGGCACGTCGGCGTCGGCCGTCTACTCGCTGTTCGGCAGCCGCGAGGACCTGGTTCGCGCGGTCGGTGACGAGGCCTTCGCGCGCTTCGCCCGGCGACTCGCCGCGGTCCCGCAGACCGCCGACCCCGCCGCCGACCTGCTGGGCCTGGGCCTCGCCTACCGGCGGCACGCGCTGGAGGACCCCCACTTCTACCGCGTGATGTTCGGCGCGGCCGGCGCGGGCCTGCAGGACGGCACTCGCGGCCCGGCCACCGCGAGCGCGACGTTCGGGGTGCTGCGCGACGCCGTCGGGAGGGTGCTCGACGTGGGCGCCGAGGCCGCGCAGGAGCCCGCGCTCGGACTGTGGGCGCTGGTGCACGGGCTGGTCGAGCTCGAGCTGGGCGGGCTGCTGCCGGACGGGTCCGCCGACCGGTACGCCCGGACGCTGCGGGCGGCGGGACCGGGGATCCTCGGCGGCTGACCAGCCGGTGTGGGTGGTCCGTGCCACGGTGGGTCGATGTCCGTGACCCGCCGGCAGGTGCTCCGGTACCGCGTGCACGCCCAGCAGCTCGACCGGGACGTCGTCGCCACCCGGGCGCCCGACGACGCCGCGATCCTCGACCACGGCGTGCAGGACACCGGGCCGGACGGCGCCCTCTGGGCGCTGGCGGTGCGGGGCGTGCCGGTCCGGGCGCACGAGTGGCCGACCGAGCTCGCCCTCGCCTGGACGGTCAGGGCCGCTCCGCACGCGTACCGCCGCCGGGACCTGCGGGCCGTCGAGCAGGCGCTGCGCCCCTACTCCGAGGCCGACGCGGCCAAGCGGGTGATCAACGCCTCGGGCCCGCTCAAGGCGGCCGGCATCCCGGTCCTGGAGGCGATGTCCTCGGTCGCGCGGACCATGCGGGAGGTGGTCGACCAGCCGATGGCCAAGGGGACGCTGTCCACCCGGATGACGGCCGAGATGAGCGATCCGTACCTGCGCTGGTGCCCGGCCTGCGGCGCCACGCACATGTACGAGATGCCGTTCYGCCTGGCCGCCCTGCACGCCGGGCTCGAGCTGGAGCCTGACACCTCTCCTCCGGTGGTCCGCCGGATACCGCGCTGGCCCGCCGGGCAGGTCGGGGTCCTCGACCGCCCGACGGCCGGCGACGACGGGCCGGTCGACCTGCTGCGCGGGCTCCTCCACCTGCTCGGGCCCCTCACGCCGAGGCAGGCCGCCGAGTACCTCGACGCTCCCCTGCGGGACGTCACGGACCGGTGGCCGCAGGACGCCGTCGAGGTGGACGTCGACGGTGCCACGGCCGCCATGCTCGACGCCGACGTCCCCGCCCTCGAGGACCCGCCCGACAAGACGGTCGTGCGGCTGCTCGGCCCGTACGACCTGTTCCTGCAGGGCCGTGACCGCGCCCTGGTGGTGCCCGACACGGCGCACCACAAGGCGCTCTGGCCCACGATCGGCCGCCCGGGTGCCGTGCTCGTCGACGGGGAGGTCGTCGGCACGTGGCGACCGCGCGCCAAGGGGAAGACGCTCGGGCTCGAGCTCGACGAGTGGGTGCCGTGGACCGCCCGGACCAGGGCGGCGGTCGGCGTCGAGCACGAGCGGCTGGCGCAGTTCCGCGGGGTGAAGCCCGCCTGACCGGTCGGGTCGGTTCAGAGCTCGGTGGGGACCCCGCGCTCCAGCACGACCAGCCGGTCACGCCGGCCGCCCGCCGCGAAGCGCGCCTCGACCGCGGCCAGGGGGTCGACGAAGTGCCCCCAGTCGCTGTGGTGCACCGGGACGATCCGCGCACCGGGCAGCAGGTCCGACGCCGCTCCCGCCCGCGCGGCATCGAGCGTGAGGGGCTCGTCCCCGAACCGCCCGACGTTGGCGCCGCCGACGAACAGCACGGCGATCCCGATCCCCGGCACCCGGCGCGCGATCGCGTCGACCACGTCCAGGGAGGCGTTGTCCCCCGAGACGTACACGGTCGACCAACCGTCGGCCTCGAGCACGAACCCGGTGACCACTCCGCTGAGCGGCTCGGCACCCTCGGGACCGTGCCGGGCAGGGACGGCCGTGACCGTCACGTCGCCGACGGTCACCCGCTCCCACGGCGCCAGGCCGCGCACGCCCTCGAGCCGGCCGGCGGCATCCGGCGTCGACAGGACGGTCGGCACGGAGGCGAGGAGCTCGCGACCCGCGTGGTCGAGGTTGTCGGCGTGCTGGTCGTGCGAGAGCAGGACGACGTCGACCGGGCCCAGCCGGTCGACCGGGACGGCCGGGCCGACCAGCTTGTGGAGGGTGGCGCCACCGCTCGGGTAGTCACCGGGCGGGTCGAACGTGGGGTCGGTGAGGAACGTGAGGCCGGCGTACGTGAGGCGCAGCGTGGGTCCGCCGACGAAGGTGGCGGTGATCGACGAGGTCATGAACCCAGCGTCGTCCGGTCGGTCCCCGACGACCAGTGGCCCGAAGGACACCGTTCGCTATGATCGGGCCATGCACGAGGTCGCCGTCGTCGCGTTCCCCGGGATCAGCCCGTTCCACCTGTCCGTGCCGTCGACGGTGTTCGCGGCGCGCTCCCGCAGCGCGCCGACGCCCCGCTACCGCGTCACCGTCTGCGCCGAGGAACCAGGCCTGATCAGCACGGATGCCGGCTACGACCTGGCGGTCGCCCGAGGGCTCGACGCGCTGGCCGAGGCGGACACCGTGGTGATCCCGAGCTGGCACGTCGGTCGTGAGCCGTCGGCAGACCTCGTCGCGGCCGTCGTCGCCGCACACGACCGCGGGGCGCGCGTCGTGGGGCTGTGCCTCGGGTCGTTCGTCGTCGCCGCGGCCGGGCTGGTCGACGGGCGCGAGGTCGCCACGCACTGGTCGGCGGCTCCCGAGCTCGCCCGCCGGCACCCGTCCGCGATCGTGCGCTCGGACGTGCTGTGGTGCGACCTCGGCGACGTCGTGACCTCCGCCGGGGTCGCCGCCGCGCTGGACTGCTGCCTGCACGTCGTGCGCGGCGACCACGGCGCCGCGTTCGCCGCGGACGTCGCCCGCGCGCTCGTGCTCGCGCCGCACCGGGACGGCAGCCAGGCGCAGTACATCCCGGCGCCGGTCGCCCCCGAGCCGTCGGCCGACCCGGTCGAGGTCGCGATGGGCTGGGCGGCCGCCCGCCTCGACGAGCCCCTGGACCTCGACACCTGGGCGGCGAGCGTGCACCAGTCGCGCCGCACGTTCACGCGGCACTTCCGCGCCCGCACCGGGGTCAGCCCCGCCCGCTGGCTCCTGCGGCAGCGCCTGGTGCGGGCGCGCGTGCTCCTCGAGTCCACCGACGAGCCCGTCGAGCAGGTCGCGKCGTCCTCCGGGTTCGGCTCGTCGGCGGCCCTGCGGCAGCACTTCGCGCGCGAGTTCCGCACGAGCCCGCGGCAGCACCGGGCGACCTTCCGCACGGCGTCCTGACTGTCGGTGGGCGGTCCTACGGTGAGTGCATGCTGGTCATAGCGACGCCGCTGCTCCGCCACCCGGGCCCCGCATGAGCCGCCGCGGCTGGATCCTGCTCGTCGCGGTCGGGGTCATCTGGGGAATCCCGTACCTGCTGATCAAGGTCGCCGTCGGCGAGGTCACGCCCGCCACGGTGGTGTTCGTGCGGACCGCGCTCGGCGCCCTGCTCCTGCTGCCCTTCGCCCTGCGCGGCGGCGGCCTGCGCGTGCTCCGCGGGCACTGGCCGGCGGTCCTCGGGTTCGCCGTGCTCGAGATCGTGCTGCCGTGGATCCTGCTGTCCAACGCCGAGCGCACCCTGTCCAGCTCCACCACCGGGCTCCTGGTGGCCACGGTCCCGATCGCGGCGGTCGTGCTGGGCCGGTTCGTCGGCGACCGCCGGGCGGTCGCGCCCATCCGGTGGGTCGGCCTGCTGGTCGGCCTCGGCGGCGTCGCCCTGCTGCTCGGACCCGGCGCGGCCGGTGGGGACCCGTGGGCCGTCGCGCAGGTGCTCCTGGCCGCGCTCGGCTACGCGTCCGCGCCGATCATCGCGGACCGCGCCCTGCGCGACGTGCCGGCGATCCCGCTGACCGCCACGTGCCTCGGCATCACGGCGCTCGTGTACCTCCCGTTCGTGGTCGCCTCCGGGCGGCAGCCGTGGCCGCCCCTCGACGCCGTCCTCGCGCTCGTCGGACTGGGTGCCCTGTGCACCGCGCTCGCGTTCGTGCTCTTCTTCCGCCTCATCGTCGAGGTCGGGGCGGCGCGGTCGACGCTCGTGGCGTACCTCAACCCCGTCGTCGCGGTCGCGCTCGGCGCGCTCGTGCTCGACGAGGCGATCACGGTCACGGTGCTCGCCGCGACCGCGCTGATCCTGCTCGGCTCGGCGGCGGCGTCACGCCGGCCGCGGGCGGACGCCGTCGCACCCGTCGACCCCGTGACGGTCGACGAGGCGCTCGCCACCGACGGCGACCCCCAGGTCACCCCGTCCTGACGCTGAGGCCGCTCGGACGACGTCAGTCGGTCGAGGGGTTGAGCTCGGCCGTGGTGACCTCACTGGCGCGCACGAGCCAGCTGGTCAGGACCCTGCCGTACCCGCCGCTGTCGATCAGCTCCTGCACGGCCTTCTGGATCGCGACCGTCAGCGCCTGGTCGTCCTTCGAGACGGCGATGCCCTGCGGGGCGGTGGCGAACGCCTCGCCGAGCTGCTCGAGCTGGCTCGACGTCTCGATCGCGTAGGCGATGATCGGCGAGTCCGCGTACATGAGGTCGGCACTGCCGACCACCAGCGCATCGGTCGCCCCCGTCTGCGTGGCGAACGCGAGCCGCCGGATCGCCTTCTTGCCGGCGCCCTCGCACTCCTCGGTGAGCGTGCCGAGCTCCTCCTCCTGGATCGTGCCGGCCTGGACCGCGACGGTCCTGCCGCACAGGTCGTCGGCCGAGATCCCCTGCGGGTTCCCCTTGCCGACGGCGAAGGCCTCGCCGGCCTCGAGGTACTGGACCATGTTCACCTGCTCCATGCGGTCCGCATTGATGGTGAACGAGGAGATGCCGACGTCGTACGTGGAACCGACGCCCGGGATGATGCTGGAGAAGTCGGCGGTCCGGACGTCGGCCGTCAGCCCGAGCACGACCGCGATGGCCTTGGCGAGGTCGACGTCGTAGCCGACGGGCGTGACGCCGTCGACGTCCAGGTACTCGGCCGGAGCGTACGAGGTGTCCGCCCCGACGACGAGCGTGCCCCGGGCGGCGATCTCGGCTGGCACCAGCGCGGCGATGCTGTCGACCTTCACGATGGCGCTCGAGCGGGGCGAGCTGCCGTCGTCGGGCACCGCCGCTGAGCTCGGGCTCCCGCTGCCTCCGCACGCGGTGAGGAGCAGGGCGGACGCGGCAGCGAGGGCTGCGGTCGCGAGGACGGGGCGACGACTGCGCACAGGGGACCTCTCGCGGCGCCGGGGTGGGGCACCGTCTGGTTCTTGGCTGGGCCCGCGGGCGCAGGAAGATCAGGGTGCGCGCGGGGAGAGCATTCGCGCGATCGTACGGCCCGGAAGCCCATACCACACAATCAGACAATTCGGCAAGCCGTGCCGTCCGACCTGATTGTCCCCATTCCCCCGCTGCGTGCGCGCGGGCGTCAGGCCTCGACGACCACCGGGATGATCATCGGCCGGCGACGCAGGCGGTTGGACACCCAGCGGCCGACGACGCGGCGCATGACCTGCTGCAGGACGTGCGCGTCGGAGTTGCCGTTGCGGGCCGACTCCTCGAGCGCGGCCGTGAGCTCGGGCAGGATGTCGTCGAACACGGCGTCCTGCTCGGCGAACCCGCGGGCGTGGATCTGCGGGCCTGCCAGCACCTTGCCGTCGGCCGAGCTGACCACCGCGAAGATCGAGATGAAGCCCTCCTCGCCGAGGATCCGCCGGTCCTTGAGCTCGACCTCGGTGATCTCGCCGACGCTCGAGCCGTCCACGTACACGTAGCCGCAGGGCACGGCGCCGACGATCCGGGCGCGACCGTCGATGAGGTCGACGACGATCCCGTCCTCGGCCAGCACGACGCGGTCGGCCGGGACCCCGGTCTGCACCGCCAGCGCGGCATTGGCCACGAGGTGCCGGATCTCGCCGTGCACGGGCATGACGTTGCGCGGCTTGAGGATGTTGTAGCAGTACAGGAGCTCGCCGGCGCTGGCGTGCCCGGAGACGTGCACCTTGGCGTTGCCCGAGTGCACGACGCGCGCGCCGAGCCGGGTGAGGCCGTTGATCACGCGGAAGACGGCGTTCTCGTTCCCGGGGATCAGCGACGACGCCATGATGACCGTGTCGCCCGGACCGACGGTGACCTTGTGGTCGTTGTTGGCGATCCGGGACAGCGCCGCCATCGGCTCGCCCTGCGACCCGGTGCACATGAGGACGATCTCGTCGTCGGGCAGCGTCTCGACCTGCTTGAGGTCGATGAGCACGCCGTCCGGGACCTTCAGGTAGCCGAGGTCGGACGCGATGCCCATGTTCCGCACCATCGACCGACCGACCAGGGCGACGCGGCGGTTGTGCGTGTACGCGGCGTCGAGCACCTGCTGTACACGGTGCACGTGCGAGGCGAACGACGCGACGATGATCCGCTTGGTGGAGTCGGCGAAGACCTGGTCGAGGACCGGGCCGATCCCCCGCTCGGGCGCCACGAACCCGGGCACCTCGGCATTGGTGGAGTCGACCATGAACAGGTCGACGCCGCGCTCGCCCAGGCGCGCGAACGCCCGCAGGTCGGTGATCCGGCCGTCGAGYGGCAGCTGGTCCATCTTGAAGTCGCCCGTGTGCAGGACGGTGCCGGCGGACGTGTGCACGGCGACCGCGAGGGCGTCGGGGATCGAGTGGTTGACCGCGATGAACTCGCACTCGAAGCCGCCGAACGTCGCGGTCTGCCCCTCGCGCACCTCGCGCGTGACGGGCTGGATCCGGTGCTCCTTGAGCTTGGCCTCGATGAACGCGAGGGTCAGCTTGGAGCCGACCAGCGGGATGTCGCGGCGCAGGCGCAGGAGGTACGGCACGGCGCCGATGTGGTCCTCGTGGCCGTGCGTGAGGACGATCGCCTCGATGTCGTCGAGCCGGTCCTTGATGTACTCGAAGTCGGGCAGGATCAGGTCGACGCCGGGCTGGTGGTCCTCGGGGAACAGGACGCCGCAATCGATGACGAGCAGACGGCCTGCGTGCTCGAGGACGGCCATGTTGCGGCCGACCTCTCCGAGGCCACCCAGTGCGACGACGCGCAGGGCGCCGTCGGCGAGTGCCGGCGGCAGGGTGAGCTCGGGGTGCGGGTGACTCATGGGGCTCCTGGTGGGTTCAGCGCACGGCGACGTCGAGCAGCCCGGCGGCCTGCAGGCCGTCGCGGATCAGCGCGAGCTCGTCGTCGTTCGCGGGGACGAGCGGGAGGCGCACCGTGCGCTCGGGCAGGACGCCCAGCACCTGGAGCGCGGCCTTCGCGGCGACGGCCTGGAAGCCGGCACCGTTGAGTGCGTCGATCGCGGGGATGATCGATCGGAAGATGCGGAGCGCCTCGACGTGGTCGCCGGCGTCGAACGTCCGGCCGATGTCGGACAGCTGGCGGCCGGCGACGTGGCCGGAGACGCTGACGATGCCGGCGGCGCCGTGGGCCAGCAGCGTGAGGAACGCGCTGTCGTCGCCCGAGTACCAGGCCAGGCCGGTGCGGGCGATCGCCTTGGCGGCCGCGTAGGGGTCGCCCCCGGCGTCCTTCATGGCGATCACGCCGTCGTGCTCCGCGAGCGCGTCGATGGTCTCGGGGGCGAAGCGGACGCCGGTGCGGCCCGGGACGTCGTAGAGCATGACGGGAAGCGGGGTCGCGTCGGCGACCGCCTCGACGTGCCGGCGGACGCCCTCCTGCGAGGGCCGCGAGTAGTACGGGCTGACCACGAGCAGGCCGTGCGCACCGGCCTCGGCCGCCTGCTCGGCCATCCGGACGGCGTGCGCGGTGTCGTTGGAGCCGGCGCCGGAGATCACCCAGGCACGGTCACCCACGGCGTCGACCACGGCCCGGACCAGCTCGGCCTTCTCGGGCGCGTGGGTCGTGGACGCCTCGCCGGTCGTCCCGTTGAGCACCAGCCCGTCGTTGCCGTGGTCGACCAGGTGCCGCGCCAGCTGGATGGCGCCGGAGACGTCGACCGCGCCGTCGGCCGTGAACGGCGTGACCATCGCGGTGAGCACGGTGCCGAACGGTCGAGCGGACGTGGAGGTGCGCGGCATGGGGCCACGGTACCGCCCCGGGCACCCCGGTCGTCCGCCCGATCCGCGCCTCAGGCGCGCAGGTACGTCTCGAACCGGTACCGGGTGCCGCCCGCGGCCGACACGTGCCAGCCGTGCTCCGGGTCGGCGTCCTGGCGCCGCCAGGTCCCCGCGTCGAGCGCGGGGGCACGCGTGTCGCCGCCGACGTCGAGCGAGACCACCGTGACCTCGACCCGGTCGGCCCGCGGCAGGAAGGTCCGGTACACCTCTCCCCCGCCGATCACCCAGGCATCGCGGTCCCCGACCAGCCGGAGCGCCTCGTCGACGCCGTGCGCGACCAGCGCGCCCGCCGCCTCGAACCCCGGGGTCCGCGTGAGCACGATGTTGTCCCGACCCGGCAGGGGCCGGAAGCGCGGGGGCAGCGAGCCCCAGGTCGCCCGCCCCATGATCACCGGGTGGCCGCTGGTGAGCTCGCGGAAGTGCGCCATGTCCTCGGGGACGTGCCACGGCAGCGTGCCGTCGCGCCCGATGATGCCGGTCGGCGTCTGGGCCCAGACGAGCGCGAGGCTCACACGGCCACCGGCGCCTTGATGGCCGGGTGGTACTGGTAGCCGACCACCTCGACGTCGTCGAACGTGTAGTCGAACAGCGACGCCGCCCGGTGCAGGTTCAGGGTCGGCGCGGGGTACGGCGTGCGGCTCAGCTGCTCGCGGACCTGGTCGACGTGGTTGTCGTAGATGTGGCAGTCGCCGCCGGTCCACACGAAGTCGCCGACCTCGAGCCCCACCTGCTGGGCCACCATGTGCGTGAGCAGCGCGTACGAGGCGATGTTGAACGGCACCCCGAGGAACAGGTCCGCGGACCGCTGGTACAGCTGGCAGCTCAACCGCCCGTCGGCCACGTAGAACTGGAAGAACGCGTGGCACGGCGCCAGCGCCATGGACGGGATGTCGGCGACGTTCCACGCGGAGACGATGTGCCGGCGCGAGTCGGGGTCGCGACGCAGGTTGGCCAGCAGCTCCGTGATCTGGTCGATGTGCCCGCCGTCGGGCGTCGGCCAGCTGCGCCACTGCACGCCGTACACCGGACCGAGCTCGCCGTCGGGACCGGCCCACTCGTCCCAGATGGTCACGTTGTTCTCGTGCAGGTAGGCCACGTTGGACTCGCCGCGCAGGAACCAGAGCAGCTCGTGCACGATCGAGCGCAGGTGCACCCGCTTCGTCGTGACCAGTGGGAAGCCGGCCGACAGGTCGAACCGCATCTGGTGGCCGAACACGCTGCGGGTGCCCGTCCCCGTGCGGTCCGCCTTGGGGGTCCCGGTCTCGAGGACGAGCCGCAGGAGGTCCTCGTACGGGGATGGCACAGGCGCGTCCGTCATGGTGGTCATCGTAGGTCTGGCCGCCGACAGGCCGGGTGCACGTCCACCCGTGCGTCGGCGCCCTCCGGGAGACATACTCCACGGTATGACGCCGTCGTCCCTGCCCCCCACCGTCGCCGCCCACGTCCCCACCGGGGTCCTCGTCGGCGGCTCGTGGCGCCCCGCCAGCACCGGGCGCACATTCGAGGTCGCGGACCCGGCAACCACCGAGACGCTCTTCGACGTCGCGGACGGCGGCGAGCAGGACGCCCTCGACGCCCTGACCTCGGCGCACGAGTCGTTCCCCGAGTGGCGGTCCACCGCCCCCCGCGTCCGGGCCGAGCTGCTGCGGGCCGTGTTCGACACGCTCACCGCGCGCACGGAGGACATCGCCTCGCTGGTCACGGCCGAGGGCGGCAAGCCGCTCGCGGAGTCCCGCGCCGAGGTGGCCTACGGCGCCGACTACGTCCGCTGGTACTCCGAGCAGGCTGTGCGTTTCGACGGCCTCGCGCGCCGCGCGCCGTCGGGCACCAACCACCAGCTGGTGCTCCGCCGCCCGGTGGGACCCGCCCTGCTGATCACCCCGTGGAACTTCCCGATCGCGATGATCGCGCGCAAGGTGGCCCCGGCGCTGGCGGCCGGGTGCACGGTCGTCATCAAGCCCGCGCAGCTGACGCCGCTGACCACGGCGTACGTCGCGGAGATCATCCGCGAGGAGCTCGAGGGCCGCGGCCTGCCCACCGGCGTGATCAACGTCGTCCCGTCGGCGTCGGCGCGCTCGATCTCCGGGCCCCTGCTGGCCGACCCGCGGCTGCGCAAGCTGTCGTTCACCGGCTCGACCGAGGTGGGCGCGGCGCTGCTCAAGGCGTCGGCCGACAACATCCTGCGCACGTCCATGGAGCTCGGCGGGAACGCCCCGTTCCTCGTGTTCGAGGACGCCGACATCCCGGCCGCGGTGCAGGGCGCCGTGCAGGCCAAGATGCGCAACGCCGGACAGACGTGCGTCGCCGCGAACCGCTTCCTCGTGCACGCGTCCGTGGCCGAGGAGTTCACCGCCGGCCTGACCGCGGCGTTCGACAAGCTCGTCGTCGGGCACGGCGCCGACGAGGGCACGACGGTCGGCCCGCTCATCGAGAAGTCGGCCGTGGACCGCGTCGAGGAGGTCGTCGCCGAGGCGGTCGACGGCGGCGCGCGGGTGCGCATCGGCGGCGACCGACCGGACCGTCCCGGGTACTTCTACGCCCCCACCGTGCTCGACCGCGTGTCGGCGGACCTGCGCGTCATCACCGAGGAGACGTTCGGCCCCGTGGCACCGGTGGTGACGTTCGGCTCCGAGGACGAGGGCGTCGCGCTCGCCAACTCCACCCCCTTCGGCCTGGTCGCCTACGCCTACACGCGCGACATCGGGCGGGCGATGCGCCTGGCCGAGTCCGTCGAGACCGGCATGCTCGGCATCAACCGCGGGCTGGTCTCGGACGCGAGCGCCCCCTTCGGCGGCGTGAAGTCCTCCGGGCTCGGGCGCGAGGGCGGCGAGGCCGGCATCGAGGAGTATCTCGACAGCGTGTACGTCGCGATCTGACCCCTCGCCGCTGTGCCACAGTTGCCCGCGTGACGCAGGACGCCGAAGGACGGGCCGCCATCCGGCAGGCCGTCTCCGTCGCGCTGGCCACGGGCCTGTACGGGGTGTCGTTCGGCGCGCTCGCCGTGGCGGCGGGCCTCTCGGTGCCGCAGGCCATGGCGCTGAGCCTGCTGATGTTCTCGGGCGGCTCGCAGTTCGCGTTCATCGGCGTGGTCGGCGCGGGTGGTCTGGCCGCCGCCGCCATCGCGACCTCGGGGCTGCTCGGCGTGCGCAACGGGCTGTACGGCCCGCAGGTGTCACCGCTGATCGACGTCCGAGGCTGGCGCCGTCCGCTGGCCGCGCACCTGACCATCGACGAGTCGACCGCCGTCGCGACCGTCCACAAGGCGCCGCACGCCGCGAAGCTCGGGTTCTGGTGGACCGGGGTCGGCGTCTTCGTGCTCTGGAACCTGTTCACGCTCGCCGGTGCGCTGGTGGGCGACCGCCTGGGCGACCCCCGCAAGTACGGTCTCGACGCCGCCGCGGCGGCCGCGTTCCTCGCGCTCGTGTGGCCCCGGATCACCGGTCCGGGGGCGGGCCTCGCCCGGATGGTCGCCGGGGGCGCCGTCGTCGTCGCCCTCGCGCTCACGCCCGTCGCGCCGGCCGGCATCCCGGTCCTGCTGGCCGCGGGCGTCGCGATCGTGGCGGGGTTCCTGGCCAGGGACCCGGAGCCGGCGACGTGAGCTCCGCCGTCACGTGGGTCGCGCTGCTGGTCGCCAGCGCCGTCTGCTTCGCGCTCAAGCTCGCCGGCCACCTGGTGCCCAAGCACTGGCTGGCCGAGCCCCGGGTCGCCCGCACCGCCGCGCTGGTCACCGTGGCCCTGCTGTCGGCGCTCGTCGCCGTGCAGGCGGCCACCCGCGGGAACGAGATCGTGCTCGACGCCCGGCTGCCGGCGCTGGTGGTGGCCGCGGTCGCGCTCGTCCTCAAGGCACCCTTCGTCGTCGTCGTCATCCTCGCCGCCGTCACCGCGGCGGTCCTGCGGGCGATCGGCATGCCCTGAGAGAGGCGGGCACCATCTGCGGCCCTCGGCCGTTGGGCTCCCCGAACGCCCTGCCGCGTGGCGCGACCTCGTGCCCGGCACCCGTCACCCCTCGGAGGACCCCATGGCCGCTCCCGTCCATCGCAACCGCCTCGGCTCGCTGATCTTCTTCTCCCGCTGGCTCCAGGTGCCCCTGTACCTCGGGCTCATCGTGGCCCAGGCCATCTACGTGTGGCAGTTCATGCTCGAGCTGTGGCACATCGCCGAGGAGGTCTTCCTGCACGGCGGCCTCTCGGAGGAGGCCATCATGCTGGGCGTCCTCGGGCTGGTGGACGTCGTCATGATCGCGAACCTGCTGATCATGGTGATCGTCGGCGGCTACGAGACGTTCGTCTCCCGCATCCGGCTCGACGGCCACCCCGACCAGCCCGAGTGGCTCTCGCACGTCAACGCGAACGTGCTCAAGACCAAGCTCGCCATGTCGATCATCGGCATCTCCTCGATCCACCTGCTGCGCAGCTTCATCGAGGCCCGCACCATCATCGACTCGAGCGGGACCGACGTGCTGCTCTGGCAGACCGTGATCCACCTGGCCTTCATCGTGTCCGCCGTGGCGCTAGCGTGGATCGACAAGATGTCGGTCAAGCACCCGCCCAAGGCCGTGGTGCACGAGACCACCCCCGAACCCGTCGAGGTCTGATGCCGCTGTTCACCGACAACGCCGACGTCTCGGTCCGCCCCGCGGTCCGCGGCGACGAGCACGCCATCACCCGCGTGCAGGTCGAGGCGTGGCGCGCCTCGCACGCCGAGGTGCTGGGCCAGGGCGCCCTGGACCTGCTCGACGAGCGGGCGATCGAGGCCCAGTGGGCCGCGGCCGTCGTCGCCCCACCGTCCGGCTACCGCGTGCTCGTCGCCTGCGACGGCCCGACCGTGGTCGGCGTCGTGTCCGTCGCGCCTGTCCCGGCGGCCGAGGACCGGCCCTTCGACGCCCCCGGCGGGGCGATCCTCGCGCTCGAGGTCGAGCCGGCCCGGCAGCGCATCGGCCACGGCTCGCGGCTGCTCGCGGCCGCCGTCGACACCCTTCGCGAGGACGGCGCCGACCAGGTGCACACGTGGGTGCTCGACGGTGACGAGGCCCGCGCGCGGTTCCTCACCTCGGCCGGGCTGGGTCCCGACGACGTCGCCCGCGAGCTCGTGTCGGGACGGATGMCGGACGGGTCGGTGCGGACGGTCACCGAGCACCGCTGGTCGGCCTCGATCTAGGTCGCCGCTGCTAGCCCCGGTGCAGCCTGCTGGCCTTGCGCAGCGACTCCCGGGCACGGCGCCGGTCCCCCGCCGCGTCGTACGCGAAGGCCAGGTGGTACCAGGACCGCCAGTCGTCGGGCTCCGCCTCGGCCAGCTCCCGGGCGGGCTCGAACGCCTCGCGCGCGGCCGCCCGGTCGATCCGGCCGCCGGGCGACCGGGGCAGGTCGTCGAGGGGCAGCTCGTCGGCGKCGGCSAGCTCGTCSGCCATSCGCTGCACGTCGATSGCSAGCCGCCACTCGCGCGCGACCAGCCAGATGACCAGGGGCGGCAGGATCCAGAACGCGATGCCGAGCACGATCGCGACGGGCTCGCCGGTCTGGATCAGAGCCGTCGCGCGCGTGGCCACGATCCACACGTAGAGGCCGAGCAGGCCGGTGAGCGCGACGGCTCCGGCCACGGAGGTCCAGCGGACGCGGCTCGACGAGGTCGCCACGCTCACGCCAGGTCGAGCAGCTGGTCGAGCCCGACCGTCAGGCCCGGTCGCGAGCCCACCTGCCGCACGGCCAGCAGCACCCCGGGCATGAAGCTGACGCGGTCGAACGAGTCGTGCCGGATGGTGAGCTGCTCGCCCGCGTTGCCCAGCAGGATCTCCTCGTGCGCGACGAGGCCGCGCAGCCGGACCGAGTGCACGCGGATGCCGTCGACGTCCGCGCCGCGAGCCCCCTCCAGCGCCTGGGTGGTGGCGTCCGGCACCGGACCGGCACCGGCGGCGGCCCGCGCGGCGGCGATGGCCGAGGCGGTGTGCCGGGCCGTCCCCGACGGGGCGTCGACCTTGTCCGGGTGGTGCAGCTCGATCACCTCGACCGACTCGAACCAGCGGGCGGCCCGGGCGGCGAACGCCATGGCCAGCACCGCGCCGAGCGCGAAGTTCGGGGCGACCAGCACGCCGACGCCGGGCCGGTCGGCCAGGTGGTCGTGCACGCGGGCCAGCGACTCGTCGGTCCAGCCGGTCGTCCCGACGACCAGGTGCACGCCGGCGTCGACGAGCGCGTGCACGTTGCCCTCGGTGGCCGACGGGACCGTGAAGTCGACCGCCACCTGGGCGCCCGCGTCGACGACGGCCTGCAGGTCGGCGTCCGCGTCCAGCGCGGCGACCAGCTCGAGGTCGGGGGCGGCCTCGACGGCTGCCACCACGGTCGATCCCATGCGGCCCGCCGCACCCAGCACGGCCACCCTGATGCGCTCGCTCACGACCAGCAACCCTAACGTCAGGCCGCGACCCCGAGCGCCGCCGCGATGCCGACCTCGAGCCGTCGCAGCGCCACCTGGCTCAGCCCCGTGAACCGCTCGACCTCTCGCGGCGGGTAGCCGGCGCGCAGGTACCACTGCAGGACCGCCAGCACGTCGCCCGGACGGACCGGCCCGGGCCCGACCGCGTCGCGGACGAAGGCCGAGAACCGGACCGCCGCCAGGAACGCCTCGGGGGTGATCCCGATCGTCTGCACGACCTCCCGGTACACGACGCCCACCGCGAGGTCGGCCTGCCGCGCGAGGTCGGACGCCCGCACGAGCCCCCGCTGCTCGATCACGCTGCGCAGCACCGGCGCGAGCGCCTCGAGCGGGGAGCCGACGATCACCGGGGTCGCACGGACGGCCAGCGCCGACCCGAGCGCGGCGGCGGCGTCGGCGTCCCTGCCCTGCCCCAGCGCCTCGGCGCACTCCTGCTCGACGCCGGCACCGAGGAACGTGTGGAGCGCGACCGCGTCGTACGACGGAGCGCCGACGCCCATCCGCGCCAGGGCGACGGGGTCGAGCTGCGCGCCCAGCCGGACCGACGGGCCGCGCTGCTCACGCACGAACGCGCGCTCCGCGAGCCCTCGGACACCGCTGCCGTCGGGGGTCCGCAGCTGGTCCAGCGGATCGATGTGCTCGCCCGCGGCACCGACGGCGACGGTCACCAGGCCGTGGCCGTCCGGCAGCAGCACCTCGCGCTCGACGACGCCGTCGGGCACGCGCACCACCCAGAGGTGCTCGACGATCCCGTGGGCGGCGGGCGGCGGCGGATACCGCCGGTAGACGACCTGGTCGAGAGCCATGCCCCATCATCGCGCGCCTGGCGCCGCCTGATGTCAAGACTGTGCTCCCGCCTTCCGATGGATCCCCATGGATCGCCCCGTACGCCGGTCGCCGACCCCGGCCGCCGTCCTCACCGCCGTCGCGCTCGGCGTGCTGACCTCGACCTACGCGGTGATGTCCTGGAACGACGCCCTCGACCAGGCGGCGGCCGGCGAGTACCCGTGGCCGCTCGACCCGTCCGAGATCGTGCGCGCCTCGGTCGGGTGGACGCTCGCCGTCGTGCTGGTGTGCGCGGTCACGTGGGTCGCCACGGCACGGCAGTCGAGCATCGGGCGCCCCTGGCGCGTGCCGGCGACCGCGGTGGCCGGCATCGCCGTGTGGTCGCTCGCCGCGTGGCGCTCGATCCAGGTGAGCTACCTGGTCGACGGGTGGTACGTGCCCTGGCCCGGGCCGGTCCCCGTCACGACGTACGTCACCGACCCGACGGACCCGCTCTCGACCGTTCTCGCCGTCCGGCCCGGCGCGCTGACACCGGTGATCCTCGTGGCCGCGGTCCTGGTCGTCGCCTGGTCGGCCCGCCGCCACGCCCGCAGCACCCCGGCGGTGGAACCCGTGCGGCGGCGCAGGCACGCCGTCGTGCTCGGCGTCCTCGGACCGCCGATCGTCGCCGCCGTCGCGGCCGCGACCCTGCTCCAGGTGGATGCGGACCCGTACTACACGACGCTGCAGCGCACCGTCGACGTGCTGGTCAGCCCCGGATCCGCGCTCGTCGCCGCCGTCGTCGCGGCGCTCGCGCTCGGTGGCACCGGGCGGGCCGGCTGGGTGCTGCTCGGCGTGGTCGGGCTCGCCGTCGTCGGCCCGATCGTCGGCCGATGGTGGTCGGGCGAAGCGGACAACCTCCTGGCCACGGCGGCACTGGGCACGCTGGCCGTGGTGCTGGCCGCCGCCGTCCACCCCGCCGCGACGGCGATCGCCCGGCTCGACGACCCCGAGCCGTGGGTGCCCGACCTGCTGCTAGTCCCCGAACGGGCCGACGCGGACGACCGAGCGCGGGCGTGACGCCAGGTCCGCGGCGAGGTCCTGCACGTCCTGCACGGTGACCGCGCGAATGAGATCGAGCGACTCGTCGATGCTCAGCAGGGAGCCGTGCACCAGCTCGGACTTGCCGAGGCGGCTCATGCGCGAGCCCGAGTCCTCCATGCCGAGCACCAGGCCGCCGGCCAGCTGGCCCTTGGACCGCTCGAGCTCGGCCTGCGTGATCGGGGCGTCCGCCATCCGCTCCCACTCGGCGACCATGAGGGCGACGACCTCGTCGACCTTGCCCGGCGTGCAGCCCGCGTACAGGCCGAAGATGCCCGTGTCGGCGTGCCCGGAGGCGAACGAGTACGTGGAGTAGGCCAGGCCGCGGCGCTCGCGGATCTCCTGGAACAGCCGCGACGACATCCCGCCGCCGAGCACCGCGTTGAGGACCGAGAGCGTGAACCGCTTCGGGTCCGTTGCCGTGAGCGACGTGCCGCCGATGATGACGTTGGCCTGCTCGGTGTGCCGGCGGATGGTCAGCTCGACGCCCTGCGCCGGGATGCCGCCCTGTCCGGCCTGCACGGCGACGTCGGTCGGGACGCGGCGGCTGCGCGGCTCGGCGCCGGCGTCGAGCGACCAGCCGCCCGTGCCCAGAGCCTCGGTGACCTGCGCGCACAGCACGTCGTGGTCGACGCCGCCGGCGGCCGTCACGACGAGCGTCGAGGGCCGGTAGTGCTCCCGGTAGTGCTCCCACACCGCGTCGCGCGGCACCGCGCGGATGGTGTCGGGGGTGCCGCCGATCGGCCGGCCCAGCGCGTGGGCGCCCAGGACGGCGGCGGCGAACTGCTCGTGGACGACGTCGCTGGGGTCGTCGTCGTTCATCGCGAGCTCTTCGAGGATCACGCCGCGCTCGGTCTCGAGCTCGTCGGAGTCCAGGCGCGCGGAGGTGACCATGTCCGCGATGACGTCGACAGCCATCGGGAGGTCCGTGTCGAGCACCCGCGCGTAGTAGCAGGTGTGCTCCTTGCCGGTGGCGGCGTTGGCCTCACCACCGACGGCGTCGAACGCCTCCGCGATGTCCATCGCGGTACGGCGCGCGGTGCCCTTGAACAGCAGGTGCTCGAGGAAGTGGGTGGAGCCGTGGTGGCCGTCGGACTCGTCACGCGAGCCCACGCCCACCCAGGCGCCGACGGTCGCCGAGCGCAGGCCCGGCATGTGCTCGGTGAGCACGCGGACCCCGCCGGGCAGGAC
>NZ_JBFULZ010000035.1:0-27907 GCF_054049635.1 Cellulomonas sp. P5_C6
ACGCAGCCCGGCGTGCTGATGGGCGACGGATGCCTGGGCCGCCGCATCGGCCGCGGCGAGCCTGTCGCCGAGCTGCTCGAGCAGCTCGGACGTCGCGCGCAGCCCGGCGCCGTCGTCAGCCGCCAGCGCGGCGCCGTGGGAGGCGGCCGCCCTCGCGCTCGGCGCGTCGACCGATGCAGCGAGGGTGGCCAGCCGGTCGGCGACACCGCGGTCGCCGAAGCGTGCGGCGGTGTGCAGGGCGAGCACCTCGACGGCGGCCTGGTCGTTGTGCCGCGCGAGGTCGGCCGCCTCCCGCGCCAGACGGGCTGCCGCGGACGTCGCTCCCTGGGCGGCGGTCACCCACCCGTGGGCGAGGACGAGCTGGGGAGCCGCGTGGGCGAACGACGGATGGGGAACGGGGCCGAGCTTCTCGAGCATCTCGGCGGCTGCGACGTGCCGGCCGGACGACGCGAGGGTCCGGGTGAGGTCGAGGCGCGACATGAACGACCAGCCGGCGGTGTCATGGGCATCGTCGAAGCTCTGGTCCGCGATCGACAGGAGGCGCATCGCTTCGTGGAGGTCACCGCGCCCGAGAGCGCAGTGCCCGAGGAGGGTCGCCACGAGCGGCCACGTGCTGGGAGCCAGGTCCTCGCTCTGCGCCGCGAGGTCGGCCGCAACCGCCTGCGCGGCCTCGAGGTGGCCCGCGAGAACGAGCGCGCCGACGTGCCCCCGTCCGAGTGCGAAGCGCAGCATCGCCGCGTCGACCGACTGCCGTGCGATGGCGTATCCGCGGTCGGCCGCGGCGACGCAGCTGTCGACGGCGCCCTGGTCGCCGTGCGCGATCGTCTCGCCCCAGGCCGCGAGCATCGCCGGAAGGCCCAAAGGGAGTCCGGCGGCGGCCGCACGCCCGGCGGCGTCCAGCGCGTCGCGTGGTCGGCCGAGCGTCGCGTGCACGAGCGCCCACGTCGCTGCCACCACGCCCGCGCCCACGGCGTCTCCGATCGCGCCGTCGGCCTGGCCGAGCACCTCCTCGGCGGCTGCGGGCTGGCCCAGATCGAAGAAGAGGTTGGCTGCGCGGACCATGGCGACGAGGGCGCGCTCGCTCGGGTCGGCGTGATCGAGCGGGATCGTCACGAGCAGGTCCCTGGCCTCCTCCCCGCGGCTCATGAGCGACAGCGCGAGGGCGCGCGCCAGGTGCGCCGCCGTCGTACCGCCCGACGCGACCGACGCCGCGGCCAGGCGCTCCGCCAGCGGTAGGTCCATGCGACGGAACGCGACCCGGGCGCCGTCGAGGAACAGCCCGGGGTCGGGTGCGATGTCCGAGTCGACGGTGAGGACGGCTCGGCGGAGGAGCTCGTCGTCCGTGCCCGTCGCGTCAGCATGGGCGAGGGCAGCGGCGATCGCGCCGCGCAGGCGCTCCGCCCGCAGCACGCCCATGCGCGCACGGCGCACCTCTCCGTAGAGCGGGTGGGCGAGGCGCGCCGCCCGGCCGTCCGCTGAGACAGTCACCAGACCTGCGGACTCGGCCTGCTCGACCGCTCCGTCGTCCGTCAGCAGGCGCAGCAGGCGGAGCGGCAGGGGTTCCGCGACAGCGAGGTGGTCGACCACGTCGGCGATCGGCGCCGCGAGCCGGCCGATCTGTGCCGACACGAGCTCGGCCAGGCTCGTCGACACCACGGCGTCGCCACTCCAGAACCATGTCCCGGCCACCTCGCGCAGCCGGCCGGCGGCGCGCTCGTCATCGACGAGCCGCCGCAGGTACAGCATGTTCCCGCCGGTCAACGCCCAGATCCGTCGGGCTCCCAGCCGGTCCATGGGTGCGCCGAGGACCTCCGACATGACGGTCGCGGTCTCCTCCGCGGTCAGTGCKGGCAGCTCCAGGCGTTCGAGGAGGTTGTCCTTCCAGAGCGCCGTCACGGCCTCGGGCGCCGGCTCGCCGACCCTGACGGTCAGCAGCACGGACGCGAGCCGACGGTGGACCATCTGGTGGATGACGAAGGCGGACTGGTCGTCGAGCCGGTGCGCATCGTCGACGGCGACGACAGCGGAGCGATCACCGTCGCTTCTCGGCAGCGCGTCGAGGATGGCACGGACCATGTGGATCGGGTCGGGTCCGGGAGAGACGTCGAGCTCGGCGAAGACCCCGAACGGCAGTGACCGTGACGACGTCGTGGCGACGAGCCAGCGGGTGGCGTGACCGTCGAACGACTGGGCGGCGACTGCCTCGGCAGCGAGCCTCGTCTTGCCGACACCCGGGGCGCCGGCGATGACGACACCTCGGCCGCCTCCGGTGCCGCGCAACGCTGACCTGACGCGCTGCAGCTCCTCGGCACGTCCCACCCACGGCCACGCGAGGGTCACCCGAAAATGGTAGCGGGGCGCTCACAGATCAGTCGAAAGTTCCTCCACGGCAAGCGGAGCCACCAGGCGGAGCGGGTCGGCGTCGAGGTCGAGCACCTGCGACCGTGCGGGCGGGGTGTCGACCGACTCGAACCGGACCGTCGCCTCCCGCCCGCGCACGTGCACCACCCAGCCGCGTCCGAGGGTGTCGTGCTCGACGTCCAGACCCGGCCGGGCGTTCTCCGCGGAGAGCAGCCCGCGGGTGGCGGGGGTGTCGTCGGGCTCGTCGAGGGCCGCCGGCGCGGGTTCGTCGTCGCCGTCCCACGGGAACGTCAGCTGGGCGTGCGCGGAGAGGTTGTGGAACGAGACGCCGAGCAGCCGGACCGAGTCGCTGATGCCCGCGGCCCGCGCCGCCTGGTGCGCGGCGGCGCGGAGCTCGGTCGCCTCCGCGGACGGCTGGGCGAGCGTGACCGAGCGGGTCAGCGTGGTGAAGTCGGCGAACCGCACCTTCGCGACGACGGTCCGCGCCCCGCCGCCGTGCGCGGCGAGGCGCCGCAGGGCCTCGTCCGTCACGCGGTCGACGGCCTCGGCGATGCGGTCGGCGCCGAAGATGTCCTCGGCGAAGGTGCGCTCGGCGCCGACGGACTTGCGCTCGCCGCCGGGCGCGACGGGGCGGGGGTCGATGCCCCGGGCCAGCCGGTACAGATTGGCGCCGGAGGACTCGCCCACGGTCATGGTGAGCACGTCGAGCTCCTGGCGACGCAGGTCGGCCACCGTGCGGACGTCGAGGCGCTCCAGGGCGGCGGCCGTCGCGGGACCGATGCCTGGGACGGCGCGCACGGGCAGGGGCAGCAGGAAGTCGTCCTCGTCGGCGGGCTCGACCACGAGCAGCCCGTCGGGCTTGCCGGCGTCCGACGCGAGCTTGGCGATGAGCTTGGTCCGGCCGATGCCGACGGACACCGCGAGGCCGGTGAGCTCGCGGATCCGGGCCCGGACGTCGGTCGCTGCGCCGGCGGGGTCGTCGCCGAACGGGCCCGCCTCGAGATCGACGAACGCCTCGTCGATGCTCAACGGCTCGACCAGCTCGGACAGGGTGCCGAGCGTCGCCATGATGACCCGCGAGTACGCCGAGTACGCCTCGAACCGGGGGAAGAGCACCGCGGCCGCGGGGGTGAGCCGCCGGGCGCGGCTCATCGGCATCGCGGAGCGCGCGCCCGCCTGCCGTGCCTCGTAGGACGCGGTGGAGACGACGCCGCGTGGCCCGGTGCCGCCGACCAGCACGGGCTTGCCCCGCAACGACGGCTTGTCGCGCTGCTCGACGGCCGCGAAGAACGAGTCGGCGTCGGCGTGCAGGACGGTCGCCCGGGTGCGCAGCCGCGAGGCGTCGGCGAGCTGCGCGGGGTCCACGGACCTACTGTGCCCGGGACCAGCGACAGGACGGGCGCCGACACGGGCCGGCGCCCGTCCCGACGTTCAGCCCGGCCGCGAGGTTCAGGCGATGGCGAGGGTCCCGCGGTTCCGCAGCTCGTGCAGGGCATCGAGGAGGATGCGGTTGAACGCGACCGGCGCGTGCGCGTTGACGTCGTGCCCGGCGCGCGGCACGACGGTGAGGCGGGTGCCGGGCCGGGCGTCGAGGTAGCGACGCTCGTCCAGCCGGAGCGGGTCGCGGCTCCCGTTGACCAGCCACACGGGCAGGGCGGTGCGCCGCAGGTCTGCCAGCGGCGAGTACCCGGACATCGCCGCGAGCATGTCGGTGACCACGTGCCAGTCGCCGCCGCCCAGCCGCAGCGCCCGCGTGACCATCCCGGACGCGCGCCGGTACATGCCGAGCGGCTTGCCCTTGATCTCGGTCGAGCAGCCCGCCAGCACGACACCGGCGACCTTGGCCTCGTGCCGGCGCGCGTACGCCAGGCTGGTGTAGCCGCCGAGGGAGAGCCCGACCAGCAGGGGAGGGACGGAGCAGGAGTCGACGGCCTCGTCGATCGCGGCCAGCGCACCCTCGAGGCTGAAGCGCTCGCCGGACCGTCGGCCGTGCCCGGGCAGGTCCAGCGCCACCGTCACGTGACCGGAGCGCTCGAGCGCCTCCACCTGTCGCCGCCAGATGACGGACGACGTACGGGTGCCGTGCACGAGCACGATCGGTCGACGGTGGATGGCGGTCTCCTCGGGTCTGGCTAGGTCCGCCGCGAGGGTATCCGCCCGACCTGGGAGTTCTGTGAGAGAGCGTGCGGCGCCGGTGTGAAGGGTTCGGTCAGACGTTCGGCGCGCACTCGCCGGAGCCCAGCGCCGCGAGGCCGGCGAGGTCGCCGGTGCCGAAGGCCGAGACGCTCGGGTTGGTGGTCGGGTACATCAGCTGCGTCGGGTCGTCGACGTGGTCCAGCCCGACGAGGTGGCCGAACTCGTGGGTGACGATGGCGAGCGCGGTCGTCCGGGTCCCGGGGGCGCCGAGCAGGCCGGCGACGGTCGCGCTGTCCAGGGTGACGGAGCCGGTGACGTACGTCGTGTGCCCGGCGCGGGTCACCGAGGCCGACCCGGCGATCCCGGCGACGTCGCCCGCGAGCTCGGGGGTCTCGACGGCGGTCGACCACGACACGAGGACCGGCGCCCAGCGGCGGCCGTAGGCGCCGGGCTGGTAGGCCGCACGGTCCGCGCTCGGGGGCTCGTGCGTCGCGCCGTCGTCGATGAACTGCAGCCCGGTGGCCGCGGACACGCTGGCGATCGCCGCGCCGATGAACTCGGCCCCGCCCTCAGGTGCTCCGTCGGGCCGGACCACGTAGTGGATCGGTCGGCACGGGCTGTAGGTGACGGGTCCGCTGCCGTCCGGCTGCAGCATCGTGAAGGCGTAGGCACCCGCCGCGGGCACCCCCGCCGGGGGAGCGCCCAGCGGGAGGGTCGACTCCTCGAGCCCGGCCGGCGGCCCGAACGCCGACGAGGTCGACACCCACCAGCGCCCGCCCACCAGCAACGAGCCGGCGAGGGCGAGGACGAGGACGAGGAACCCGATGCGGGGTCCGCGGCGCACGCGGACGGCCGGCCCGAGGAAGCGCACGACCCGGTCCTCGAGAGGTCCGCGAGGGCGCGGCAGCATCGGGGGGAACGGCTCGCCGCCGCGCGCGTCGACCCAGGGATTGAGTCCCTGCTGGTCCCCAGCGCTCACCCCGGGTGCCTCCCTGTCCGCTGCTCGTCGGTGGGCGCAGGATCGCACACACGGGTGTCGTGCGCGTGGGTCGACCGGGGGCGTGACTCGCCCCGTTCACCCGCGAGGCGCAGTGGGCCTCGYTAGCCTCGCTGCGTGCCGGTTCCCGAGATCCCCGCGATCCTGCGCGACGGCGTGGGCCGCACGCCCGCGGGTCGCGAGTGGATCGGGCGGCTGCCCGCGCTGGTCGAGCGGGCCGCCCGGCGCTGGGCCCTGACCGTCGGCGAGCCCTTCACCAGCGGCGCGGCGTCGTGGTGCGCGCCCGCCCTGCGCGCGGACGGGTCGCCCGCGGTGCTCAAGGTCTCCTTCCCGCACGACGAGGCGCGCGACGAGGCGGCCGCGCTGCGCGCCTGGCACGGGCACGGTGCCCCCGAGCTGCTCGGCGCGGACGCCGACGACTGGGCGCTGCTCCTGGAGCGTGTCGTGCCGGGCACCCCGTTGGCGGTGGCGCCGGGCTCACCGGCGGGACGCCTGACCGTGGCCTGCGGCGTGCTGCGGTCGTTGTGGGCGTCGGACGCCGACCTGACCGTGCCCGAGATGCGCGACGTCTGCGGGGCGTGGGCGGGGATGCTGGAGCAGCGCGCGGCCCGGCACGACGCCGACCCGGGTCTGGTCGGCGCGGCGGCCGGGCTGCTGCGCACGCTGCCGGGGCCCGGCGGCGTCCTGGTCCACGGCGACCTCAACCCGGGCAACCTCCTGCACGGGGGCGGCGATCGGTGGCTCGCGATCGACCCCAAGCCGATGCGCGGGGACCCGGCCTACGACCTGTGGCCGCTGCTCGAGCAGGTCGACGACCCGTTCGCGCACGCCGACCCGGTCCGGGTGCTGCGGGAACGCGTGCGCCTCGTGGAGGGCGAGCTCGCCGTCGACCGCGTCGCCGCGTGGGGGCTCGCACGCTGCACCGAGTCGGCGCTGTGGATCTGGGACGTGCTGGGCGACGAGGACGCGGCCAGGCGTTCCCTGGAGCAGGCCGCGGTGTGGGCGCGCATGGCCGGCTGATCAGATCGAGGCCGTGCCGGGGGCGTGCACGTGCTCGAAGACCAGGCTCGTCTGCGTGTGGGCCACCTCGGGGCGGGTGCTGAGGTGCTCGAGCACGAACGCCCGCAGCTCCCGGGAGTCACGGACCGCGACGTGCACGAGGACGTCGTCGACACCCGCGAGCAGGTAGACGTCGCGCACCTCGGGGCGCTGGACGAGCCGGTGCGCCACCTCAGCCAGCCGGGCGCGGGCGGCCGCCTGGAGCCGCACCGCGATCATCGCCTGCAGGCCGCGCCCGACGGCCTCGGGGTCCACCTGGGCGTGGAAGCCGCGGAGCACGCCGGACTCGCGCAGGGCGCGGACCCGGGCGTGGCAGGTGGACGGCGCGATGCCCGCCGCGGCCGCCAGCTCCTTGTTGGAGATGCGTCCGTCGCGCTCGAGCTCGCTGAGCAGACGCCGGTCCACGTCATCGAGCTCCACGGCGCCGAACGTCGTTCGGCGTGCTCCGATGGAGGGCGCTTTCGACGAATCCTGAACTGACATGGGCAGAATCTAGCGAATCATCGGCGTTCGTCATCCGTTTGCAACACAGGAAGTTCAGAATGCAGTGAATMTGCTGGCTGACACGACACCCCGGACGGAGCCCATCATGAAGGTCGGCATCCCCAGCGAGGTCAAGAACCGCGAGTACCGCGTCGCCCTCACGCCCGCGGGAGTGCACCAGCTCGTGTCCTCGGGCCACGAGGTGCTCGTGCAGGCGGGGGCCGGCGACGGCTCGGCCATCACGGACCTGCAGTACGCCGCCGCGGGCGCGCAGATCGTCGAGGACGCCGCCGACGTCTGGGCGCGCGCGGACCTCGTCTGCAAGGTCAAGGRGCCCGTGCCGTCCGAGTACGGCTACCYGCGCGACGACCTCGTGCTCTTCACGTACCTGCACCTGGCCGCCGACCGCCCCGCGACGGACGCGCTCCTGGCCGCCGGCACCACGTCGATCGCCTACGAGACCGTGCAGCTGCCGGACGGGTCCCTCCCGCTGCTGGCGCCCATGAGCGAGGTGGCGGGTCGGCTGTCCACCCAGGTGGGCGCGTACCACCTGATGAAGAACGAGGGCGGCTCGGGCGTGCTCCTCGGCGGCGTGCCGGGTGTCGACGCCGCCAAGGTCGTCGTGCTCGGCGGGGGTGTGGTCGGTCGGCACGCGGCGGAGATCGCCGTGGGCATGCGCGCCGACGTCGCCGTGCTCGACCTGTCGATGCCGCGGCTCCGGGACACCGACTCGGCGTTCGGCGGGCGGGTCCGCACCGTCGCGTCCAGCGCCTACGCCATCGAGCGCGAGCTCCTCGACGCGGACCTGGTGATCGGCGCCGTGCTGGTCCCCGGAGCCCGCGCCCCCCGGCTGGTCACCAACGAGCTGGTCTCCCGCATGAAGCCCGGGTCCGTGCTCGTGGACGTCGCGGTCGACCAGGGCGGCTGCTTCGAGGACACGCACGCGACCACGCACGACGACCCGACGTACGCGGTGCACGGGTCCGTCTTCTACTGCGTGGCCAACATGCCCGGGGCCGTCCCGGTGACTTCCACGCGCGCGCTGACGAACGTCACGCTGCCCTACCTTGGCGCGCTCGCGGACCGGGGCTGGCACGGTGCGGTCGACGCCGACCCGTCGCTGGGCGCCGGCCTGACCACCCACGCGGGCCGGTTGTACAACGCCGCGGTCGGCCAGGCGCACGGGTACCCGACGTACCAGGACCTGGCGGGCGCGCTCGCGTAGCCTCGGGCCATGGCGACGGCGCTGGTCATCGGCGGCACGGGGCAGATCGGCCGGGCTGTCGTGCCCGCGCTGCTGGGCGACGGCTGGGACGTGCGGGTGCTCGCGCGTCACCCGGCCGACCTGGACGGGGCCGAGGTGCTGGTGGGCGACCGCGCCGACCCGGCCGTGCTCGACGCCGCGCTCAGGTCGGGCGTGGATGTGCTCGTCGACGCCGTCGCGTACGACGACCGGCACGCCGAAGCGCTGGTGGCGCGGGCCGACCGGATCGGCTCGGCGGTCATCGTCTCCAGCGGTGCGGTCTACGTCGACGCCGCCGGGAACGGGTTCGAGACCGACGAGTTCGGCGACTACCCCGTGCCGGTCGACGAGGACCAACCCACCGTCGAGCCCGGCCGCGACAGCTACGCGACGGGCAAGGTCGCCCTCGAGCAGGCGTGGGCGCGGTCGGCGGTCGCGGCGACGATCCTGCGGCCGGGGGCGATCCACGGGCCTCGCAGCCGGCAGGCGCGCGAGTGGACTTTCGTCAAGCGCGCGCTCGACGGCCGCGACGTGCGGGTCCTCGCGTACGACGGGGAGAGCCGGTTCCACTCGACGGCGACGGCGGTGCTCGGCGAGCTGACGCGGCTCGCGGCTGCCCGACCGGGCGACCGGGTGCTGAACGCCGTCGACCCGCGGGCCCTGACCGTCGCCGAGATCTCCGCGACGATCGACGCCGCCATGGGGGTCAGCCCGAGCTACGTGATGCTGCCCGGCGCGCCGGACGGGAACCTCGGCAGCACCCCGTGGACGGTCCCGCACCCGGTCGTCCTCAGCATGCATCGCGCGGGTGTGGAGCTCGGCTACGTCGCGCCCGGCCGGTACGAGCAGACCGTGGGGGCCTGCATCGAGTGGCTCGTCGACGCCGCGTCGCGCGGGGACTGGCGCGAGGCGTTCCCCGGCTTCGTGCGGATGGACCCCGAGGACACCTTCTTCGCCTACGACGAGGAAGACGCCTTCCTCGCCCGCACGTCGTGACGGGCGGACCGCGCACCCGTCGGGGATGATGTCCGCCATGAATCCGACCGACCTGCCTGCCGACAACCCCTTCGGCACGCCGTCCACCCTGCCGTACGGGCTTCCCGACCACGCGAGGATMCGCGAGGAGCACTACCTCCCCGCCCTGCTGGCCGGCATGGCGCAGCATCGCGCGGAGATCGAGGCGATCGCGACCGACCCGGCTGTCCCGACCGTCGAGAACACGCTCGAGGCGTTCGAGCGCTCCGGCCGCCTGCTGCACCGCGCGGCGACCAGCTTCTACAACCAGTCCAGCGCGGACTCCACTCCCGGGCTCGAGGCCGTCGAGGAGGAGGTCGCGCCGCTGTTCGCGGCCCACCACGACGCGATCTACCTGGACGCGCGGCTGTTCGCCCGGGTGGCCGCGCTGCAGGCGGACGTGGACTCGGGGGCGCTCGAGCTCGAGCCCGACACCGCCTGGCTGCTGCACCGCACCCACACGCAGTTCGTGCGCGCGGGCGTGGGGCTGGACGCGGCGGCGCAGGACCGGCTCCGCGCCCTGAACGCCGAGATCGGGAGCCTCGAGACCGCCTTCGGTCGAGACCTGCTGGCGGCGACGAACGCGGCGGGTGTGCTGCTCACCGACGAGGACGAGCTGGACGGGCTGGCCGAGGACGCCCGCGCGGCGGCCCGGAAGGCGGCACAGGACCGCGGGCACGAGCACGGCTGGTTCCTCGAGCTCGTCCTGCCCACCCAGCAGGCGCCGCTGGCGGTGCTGCGGGACCGGGCCGTGCGCGAACGGGTGTTCCGGGCGTCGGTCGGACGCGGCGCGGGCGGCCCGAACGACACCCGGCCCTCCCTCCTGGGTCTGGCCCGCACGCGCGCCGAGCGCGCCCAGCTGCTGGGCTACCCGCACCACGCGGCCTACGTCGCCGAGGACGCGACCGCGAAGACCGCCGAGGCCGTCGCGGACATCCTCGAGCGGCTCGCGCCGGTCGCCGTCGCCAACGCCCGCGCGGAGGGTGCCGACCTGCAGGAGGCGCTCGAGCGCGACGAGCCGGGCGCGACGCTCGAGGCCTGGGACTGGTCGTTCTACGCAGAGCAGGTCAAGAAGGAGCGCCGGTCGCTGGACGACTCGCTCCTGCGCCCGTACCTCGAGCTCGAGCGCGTGCTGGCCGACGGGGTCTTCCGGGCCGCGAACGCCCTCTTCGGGCTGACGTTCGCCGAGCGCCACGACCTCGTGGGCTACCACCCGGACGTGCGCGTGTTCGAGGTGTTCGACGCCGACGGGGCCGGGCTCGGCCTGTTCCTCGGTGACTACTGGACCCGCGAGTCCAAGCGCGGCGGCGCCTGGATGAACAACCTGGTGGACCAGTCGACGCTGTTCGGCGAGCAGCCGGTCGTGGTCAACAACCTCAACATCCCGAAGCCGCCGCCGGGGGAGCCGACGCTGCTCGCGTGGGACGAGGTCATCACAGTGTTCCACGAGTTCGGTCACGCCCTGCACGGTCTGTTCTCGGCCGTGCGCTGGCCCTCGCAGTCCGGCACGGACGTGCCGCGCGACTTCGTCGAGTACCCGTCGCAGGTCAACGAGATGTGGGCGTGGGAGCCGTCGATCGTCCGGGCGTTCGCACGGCACCACGAGACCGGTGACCCGATGCCGGCCGAGTGGGTGGACACCCTGCTCGCCGCCCGTCAGGACGGCGAGGGCTTCGCCACCACGGAGTACCTGTCCGCGGCCCTGCTCGACCAGGCCTGGTACCGGCTCTCTCCCGACGAGGTGCCGACCGACGTCGACGAGGTCGAGGCGTTCGAGGCGGCGGCGCTGCGACGCGCGGGAGTCGACTACGCGCCCGTCCCGCCGCGCTACCGCACCACGTACTTCAACCACGTCTTCGGTGGCGGCTACTCGGCCGGGTACTACTCGTACATCTGGTCCGAGGTCCTCGACGCCGACACGGTCGAGTGGTTCAGGGAGAACGGCGGGCTCGAGCGGGCGAACGGCGACACGTTCCGGGCCCGGCTGCTCTCGCGCGGCGGCTCGCTCGACCCGATGCAGGCGTTCCGTGACCTGCGCGGCCGCGACCCGCTGATCGACCCGCTGCTGGCCCGTCGCGGGCTGCTCGGGGCCGCCACGCACTGAGCCTGAGCGGGGCGTCGGAGGCCGGTACGGTGGAGGGCATGCCCGTCACCCACCCGGCCTCCGGCACGCCCACCAGCACAGTCACCGCCCAGGACGAGGTCGTGCAGATCTGCCGCGACCTCATCCGCTTCGACACCTCGAACTACGGCGACGACTCCGGACCGGGGGAGCGCGCGGCCGCCGAGCACGTGATGGGGCTGCTCACCGAGGTCGGCCTGGACCCCGAGCTGTTCGAGAGCGCACCGGGTCGGGCCAGCGTCGTCGTGCGGCTCGAGGGCTCGGACCGGTCGCGGCCGGCGCTCGTCCTGCACGGCCACCTCGACGTGGTGCCCGCGCGTGCCGACGACTGGACCGTGGACCCGTTCGGCGCCGAGGAGGTCGACGGCCTGGTCTGGGGCCGCGGCGCCGTCGACATGAAGGACATGGACGCGATGATCCTGTCCGTGGTCCGGCAGATGGCCCGCGAGGGGCGCAAGCCGGCGCGGGACGTCGTCGTCGCGATGTTCGCCGACGAGGAGGCGGGCGGCTCCATGGGGGCGCGCTGGGCCGTCGACCACCGGCCGGAGCTGTTCGAGGGCGCCACCGAGGCGATCAGCGAGGTCGGCGGCTTCTCCGTCGACGTCGACGGCCGCCGGGCGTACCTGCTGCAGACCGCGGAGAAGGGCCTGTCCTGGATGCGGCTCATCGCCGACGGTCGCGCCGGCCACGGCAGCCAGGTCAACGCCGACAACGCGGTCACGCACCTGGCCGAGGCCGTCGCCCGGCTCGGCCGGCACCCGTGGCCCCTGCAGCTGACGCCCACCGTGCACGCGCTGCTCGAGGGCGTCGCCCAGCTCACGGGTCTGCCGTTCGACCCGGAGGACCCGGACGGCGTCGACCGGCTCGTCGCCGCGCTGGGCCCCGCCTCGAAGTTCGTCGGCGCCACCCTGCGCCACACCACCAACCCGACGCAGCTGACCGCCGGCTACAAGGCGAACGTCATCCCCGGCTCCGCGGAGGCGACCGTCGACGGCCGGTTCCTGCCGGGCCTCGAGGACCAGTTCGCGCAGACGGTGGCCGACCTCGTGGGCGAGCACGTGCGGATCGAGCGGCTGCACCACGACACGGCGCTCGAGGTCCCGTTCTCGGGCGACCTGGTGGACCGCATGGTCGAGTCGCTGCTGGCGGAGGACCCCGACGCGACCGTGCTGCCGTACACGCTGTCCGGCGGTACCGACAACAAGTCGCTCTCGCGCCTGGGCATCCGCGGCTACGGCTTCGCGCCCCTGCGGCTGCCGGCCGACCTCGACTTCGCGGGCATGTTCCACGGCGTCGACGAGCGCGTGCCGACGGACGCCCTGCGCTTCGGTACCCGCGTGCTGGACCGCCTGCTGCGGACCTGCTGAGCCCTAGTCGGGGAAGCTCGTCTCAGCCAGGGTGCTGCGCACGCGGATGACCTTGCGCCGCAGCCAGACCTTGCGCTCACCACCCGCGAACAGCAGCGTGCGGGAGAGCTCCCAGCGGCCCAGCTCGGCCTGTTCGGTGAGCATCCGGCGCGCCTCGTTCCGCGAGGTCGTGGCGGGTATGCGGAGCACCCGGTACTCGTACTGACCGCCCTGGGCGATCCAGTCCGGGCGCTTCGTCCTCGTCTGTCCATCTGCCATCGACCACCCCGTCCCGCGCGTTGCCGCGCCTACGTCCCGATGCTGGTGCCGAAGAACCTTACGCGCTGCCATTGTGCCTCGCGGGAGGCTACGGTCGTCGCATGACCGTCGACCCGCGTGCCGCGCTGGACCGCCTGATCGCAGCCCTCGAGGCCCACTACACCGCCGTCGCCGCGCCGCACGGCGAGGACGACCCGGCGGTCGACGACGCGTACGACATCCTGGCCGACGCCTTCGAGGTGTACGACGACGCCCTGGGCACCGTGCACGGCGAGGCCACGCCGTTCTACCTCGCCGAAGAGGACGACGACGAGGACGACGAGGACGGCGACGACGTCGACGAGGACGACTACGACGACGCGGACGTCGACGACCTCGCCGACGAGGCCTCCCGCTAGAACCGCTCCGGGTATCCCAGGCTCGGCGCGCTGACCTCGTCGAGCGCCCGCCGCAGCTCCTCCGGGAGCACCAGGTCCTGGGCCGCGATCGACGCCCGAAGCTGGCTGGCCGTGCGCGCCCCGACGATCGCCGACGCGACACCCCGGCTCTGCACCCACGCCAGCGCGACCTCCAGCGGCGTCCGCTCGAGGCCGTCCGCCGCGGTGGCCACGGCCTCGACGATCGTCGCCGAGGCCCGCGCCAGGTAGGGCTCGACGAAGCCGGCGAGGTGCGGCGACGCCGCCCGCGAGTCCGCGGGGATGGTGCGCCGGTACTTGCCGGTGAGCACCCCGCGCCCCAGAGGTGACCAGGCGAGCACCCCGACGCCCATCGCGACGGCGGCGGGCACCACTTCGCGCTCGATCCCGCGCTGCAGCAGCGAGTACTCCGCCTCGACCGCCGTCAGCCCGACCTCGCCCTCGAGCAGGCTCGCCGCACGGGCCACCTGCCACCCGGCGTGGTTGGACAGCCCGACGTACCGGGCGCGCCCGCTGGTGACCGCGAGGCGCAGCGCCGAGACCGTCTCGTCGAGCGGGGTGCGGGGGTCGGGCGTCTGCACCAGCCAGAGGTCGACGTGGTCCGTGCGCAGCCGGCGCAGCGAGCCGTCCAGCGAGGCGAGCAGGCCGCCTCGCGACGCGTCGACCACGCCGCCGTTGCTGGTGCGCCGGATCCCGGCCTTGGTGCAGAGCACCACCTCGTCGCGGGGGACCACGTCGTCGAGCAGCTCGCCCAGCAGCTCCTCCGCGCCGCCGTCGGCGTACGACGCCGACGTGTCGATGAGCGTGCCGCCGGCGTCGGTGAAGTCGCGGAGCTGCTCCGTCGCGTCGTGCTCGTCGGTGTCGCGGCTCCASGTCATCGTGCCGAGCCCGAGCCGGGAGACCCGCAGACCGGTGCGGCCCAGGTGGCGCTGTTCCATGAGGCGCAACACTAATCGGCGCGCGCGTGTCATCTGCGGCAACGCACCCCCGCTATCGTTCCGCTCGTGACGGACGCGATGGGACTGGGTGAAGCGATCCTCTTGGGGCTCGTGCAGGGTCTGACCGAGTTCCTGCCGGTCTCCTCGAGCGCGCACCTGCGCATCGTCGGGGAGCTCATCGGCTCGAGCGATCCCGGGGCGGCGTTCACGGCGATCACGCAGCTGGGCACCGAGACCGCCGTGCTCCTGTACTTCCGACGGGACATCGCGCGGATCCTCACCTCGTGGTGGCGGGCGCTGCGCGGTGACCTGGGCACGGACTGGCGGTCGCGCGCCGGTGCACCGCCCGGGCAGCCGGCCGACCACGACGCCCTCATGGCGTGGTTCATCGCCCTCGGATCACTGCCGATCATCGTGCTCGGCCTCGCGTTCCAGGACGCGATCGAGCAGACGTTCCGCAACCTGTGGCTGATCGCGCTGACGCTCGCCGGCTTCGGCCTGGTGCTCGGCTGGGCCGACAAGCGGGGCGCCAAGCAGCGCGAGCTCACGGAGCTCACCGGTCGGCACGCGGTCCAGTTCGGCTTCTGGCAGGCCCTCGCGCTGRTCCCCGGCGTGTCGCGCTCGGGCGGCACCATCACCGGCGGGCTGCTCATGGGCTACACCCGCAGCGCCGCCGCGCGGTACTCGTTCCTGCTGGCCATCCCCGCGGTGTTCGGGTCGGGGCTGTTCCAGCTGGCCAAGAGCGTGGACGACTTCGGCAAGGGCGGCACACCCGGGTTCGTCCCGACCCTCGTCGCGACCCTCGTCGCGTTCGTCGTCGGCTACCTCGTGATCATCGTGTTCCTGAAGATCGTCTCGACCTTCAGCTACAAGCCGTTCGTCTACTACCGGCTCGGGCTCGCCGCGCTCGTGGTGATCCTGCTGCTCACGGGCGTGCTCGACGCGAACAGCGCCCCCGTCACGCCGTAGCCCGGACCAGGGATCACAGCCAGCCGGACCGCCGGAACAGCCGGTAGAGCGTGAAGCAGACAGCGCCCATCGCGAGGATGGCCAGCGGGTACCCGTAGGTCCAGTCGAGCTCGGGCATGTGCTCGAAGTTCATGCCGTAGATGCTGGCGACGAGGGTCGGCGCCGCGGCGATAGCGGCCCACGACGAGATCTTGCGGACGTCCTCGTTCTGCCGCACGGACACCTGCGACAGGTGGACCGAGAGCATGTCGCTGAGCAGGTCGTCGTAACCGTCGAGGTGCTTGTCGAGGCGGTCCACCCAGGCCTCCGCCCGGCGCAGCCACGGCTGGGACTGGCGCTGGCCGGGTGCCTCCTCGGCCTCGGCGATCAGCTCGGGCAGCACCGACGTGACCGGGCTGAGCGCGCGGCGCGCCTCGGCGATCTCGCGCTTGAGGTCGTAGATCGTCTCGAGCGGGTTGTGGTGCCGGGCGGTGGAGAACACGAGGCGCTCCGCGTCCGCGACGGCGTCGCCCAGGCCGATCTCGACGTCCGACGCCTCCGCGACGAGCGTCAGGACGACGACGGCGAGGACCTGGTGGACGCCCTCGTCGGGCACCGGGAACCCACCGGTCAGCTTGGCCAGGGCGCGGTCGAGGACGCCCGCGCCGCCCAGCTCGGCCATGATCACGACGTCCTTGCCGACGATGCTCGTGAGCGCACCGGTGTGCACGTCGTGCGTCGACTCGACGTAGGACAGCGTGGGCGTGGTCAGGAGGAGCTCCCCGTCCGGCGAGCGGTCGAGTCGGGCGCGCTGGGCGTGGTTCGGGACCGGCGGGTGGGTGCCCGGCATGCGGTGCTCCAGGAGCGCGATCGCCTGCTCGCTGATGCCGTACCGGCGCGCCGCGTCCGTCAGGTCGTCCATCGGGACGATCACCCAGCGCGCCCCTCGGGTGCGGGCGCCCGTCTCGGCGCGCTGCCAGCCGCCCGGCGTCTCCACGCACACTCGCTCGTCGGGCTGGGTCAGGGGCTCGGTGCTCACCTCGGCATTGTGGACCCGCGCGCTGTCAGGTGCCGGGACGCGGTTAGGCTTCCGCCGTGCTCACCTGGCCGCCCCCGTTCATCCCGCAGCTCCCCGGACGTGGCCTCCCGGTCCAGGTGCGCGACTCCTCGACCGACCTGCTGGTCGCCGCCGCCGCCGGACCGGACGCCACGCTGTACGTCTGCGGCATCACCCCGTACGACGCGACGCACCTCGGCCACGCCGCCACCTACGTCGCGTTCGACGTCCTGGGACGCGCGTGGCGGGACTCGGGGTACCGGGTGCGGTACGCCTCGAACGTCACCGACGTCGACGACCCGCTGCTCGAGCGCGCCGCGGCCACGGGCGTCGACTGGCGCGACCTGGCCGCCGAGCAGACCGCCCTGTACGCCGAGGACATGACCGCGCTGGCCGTCATCCCGCCCGACGTGTACTCCGGCGTGGTCGAGGTCATCCCGGCGGTCGTGGAGGCCGTCGAGGTCCTGCTCACGGCCGGCGCCGCCTACCGCGTCCCGACGCCCGACGCCCTCGCCGACGACGGCCTCGGGGACGTCTACGCGGACCTCTCGGCCGACATCGACTTCGGCGCCGTGGCCGGACTCGACGACGACACGATGCGCACGCTCTCCCAGGAGCGTGGCGGCGATCCCGAGCGCCCCGGCAAGCGCGCCCCCCTCGACCCGTTGCTGTGGCGCCGCGAGCGGGCCGGTGAGCCCGCCTGGGACGGCGGATCCCTCGGGCGTGGCCGGCCCGGCTGGCACATCGAGTGCGCCGTCATCGCCCGTGACGCCCTCGGTCTGCCCTTCGACGTCGAGGGYGGCGGCTCGGACCTGCTGTTCCYGCACCACGAGATGAGCACGTCGCACGCCCGTCTGCTCGACGCGGGCCGGGGCGCCCGGGTCCACCTGCACACCGGCATGGTCGGGCTCGACGGCCACAAGATGAGCAAGTCCCGCGGCAACCTCGTGCTGGTCTCCCGCCTGCGCGAGGACGGCGTGGACCCGATGGCCGTGCGGCTGGCCATCCTGGCGCACCGCTACCGCGACGACTGGGACTGGACCGACGACGGCCTGCACGCCGCCCAGGAGCGGCTCGAGCACTGGCGCCGCGCCGTCTCCGGCAACGGTGGCCCCGACGCCGACGCCACCCTCGCCGCCGTGCGCGTCGCACTCGCGGACGACCTCGACACCCCCGCGGCCCTCGCGGCAGTCGACGCCTGGGCCGACCTCGCGCTCGACGGCACTGCCGAGCCCGTCGAGGGTGCCCCCGGGATCATCGGTCGGCTGCTCGACGCGCTGCTGGGCGTCCGCCTCTAGCCGGCCAGACCGCAGCGTCCGCACGTTCGAGCGCCGGGGCGACCGGATGTGCGGACGTCCGGGGTTCTCCTACCGCAGCGTCCGCACGTTCGAGYGCCGGGACGACCGGATGTACGGACGTCCCGGGTCTTCCCACCCCGTTGCGTCCGCACGGGGTCGGGGTGGGTCGGTCAGCCGCCGGTGCCCTTGTCGCGGCGGCGCAGGTAGCGCTCGAACTCCTGGGCGATCGCCTCCCCGCTGGCCTCGGGCAGGTCGGCCGTGTCCTTGGCCTCCTCGAGCTGGTGCACGTACTCGCCGATCTCCGAGTCCTCGGCCGCCAGCTCGTCGACCCCGTGCTGCCACGCGGCGGAGTCGTCGGGCAGCTCGCCCAGCGGGACCGGCTCGCCCAGCAGCTGCTCGATCCGGTGCAGGATCGCGAGGGTGGCCTTAGGGGACGGCGGGTGTGCGACGTAGTGCGGCACGGCTGCCCACAGCGACATCGCCCGCAGGCCTCGGGCCGCGGCCTCGTGCTGCAGGACGCCGACGATGCCGGTAGGCCCCTCGTACGTGTTGGGCTCCAGGCCGAAGATGTCGCGCACGTCCGCGTCCTCGCTGGTCGCGTTGACCGGGATCGGCCGCGTGTGCGGCACGTCCGCCAGCAGGGCACCTACCGTGACGACGGCGTCGACGCCCAGACCCGCCGCGATGTCGAGCAGCTCGGTGCAGTACCGGCGCCAGCGCATCGACGGCTCGATGCCGTGCACGAGGACCACCCGCCGACCGGTCAGCGGGGCCGTGGCGACGGCGACGGCCGTGGTCGGCCACGTGATCTCGCGGCGACCGTCCGGGCCGGGGCCGACGACCGGCCGGTTCACCTGGAAGTCGTGGTACTCCTCCGGGTCGAGCTCGTCCACCTGCTCGGCGTCCCAGACCTCGTGCAGGTGCTCGAGCGCCTGGGTGGCCGCCGACCCGGCGTCGTTCCACCCCTCGAAGGCAGCAAGGAGCACGGTCTCGCGGACGGGGAGGTCGGCCGGCGGGGTCTCGCTCATCGGATCAGCCTAGAGCGCGGGGGAGCGCCCGCCGCGGACGGACCGCCCGCGCGCGTCGGAAGCGGCGCGTCGTCGCCTCGTACGATGGACCGATGCCCCGCACCTCCGCCGACCTCGCCGCGCCGTCTGCCGTCCTCTGGGACATGGACGGCACCCTGATCGACACCGAGCCGTTCTGGATCGCCGCCGAGATCGAGCTGGTCGAGGCGCACGGGGGCGTCTGGACCCACGAGGACGGGCTGTCCCTGGTGGGGAACCCGATGCTGGTCAGCGCGCAGGCGCTGCGGGACCGGGGGGTCGACCTGCCTCCTGAGGAGATCGTCGACTTCCTCAACTCCCGGGTCGCCGCCGGTGTCGCCGCGGGCATCCCGTGGCAGCCCGGCGCCCGCGAGCTGCTCGAGCAGGTGGCCGCCGCGGGGGTGCCGATGGCGCTGGTCACCTCGTCGTTCGCGGTCCTGGCTCAGCCGTTCGCCGCGGCGGTCGGCCTGTTCGACGTCGTGGTCAGCGGCGACGAGGTGAGCCGCCCCAAGCCGGACCCGGAGCCGTACGTGCTGGCGGCCGAGCGCCTCGGGGTCGACGTCGCGACCTGCGTGGCCGTCGAGGACTCCCGGTCGGGCGTCGCGTCGGCCGTGGCCTCGGGTGCGCGGGTGCTCGCCGTCGAGGTGATGCAGGCCGTCGTCGCCCGGCCCGGGCTCAGCAGGGTCTCCACGCTGACCGACCTGACGGTGGACGACCTGACGCGGATCGCGCAGGGGGACGTGCTCGACCGGCTGCACGCGGGCTGACCGTCCCCGGCCGTCCGCTCAGGCGGCGGGGACGACGCCGATCGACCGTTCGACCGCCCCGGCGGGGATCTCCGGCGGCGTCCCGCCGAACGCCGGGCACAGCGACTTGAACGAGCACCAGTCGCACAGCTTCGAGGTCCGCGGACGCCAGTCGCCCGACCGGGCAGCATCCTCGATGCCGGCCCAGATGGACCGCACGCGGGCCTCGATGGTGGCCATCTCCTGCTCGGTGGGCTCGTGCGTGAGGATGACGCCGTCGCCGAGGTACTCGAGCTGGAGGCGCTTGGGCAGCACCCCTCGGGTGCGCCAGATCACGTAGGCGTAGAAGCGCATCTGGAACAGCGCCGAGCTCTCGAACCCGGCGCGCGGGGACCGGCCGGTCTTGTAGTCGACCACCCGGACCCACCCGTTGGGAGCGACGTCGACGCGGTCCACGATGCCCCGCAGCAGGGGACCGCCCTCCTCGAGCTCCGTCGACACCAGGAGCTCGCGCTCCCGCGGCTCGATGCGCGTCGGGTCCTCGAGCGTGAAGTACGTCGCCAGCAGGGCCTCGGCGCTGGTCAGCCACTCGGCCAGGTCGGCCGGCTCCGCGAACATCTCGCCGATGTCCGGGTTGCTCTCGAGCAGCGCGGCCCACTGCTCCGGCAGCAGCCCGTGCGCGGCGGCGAGGGTGCGCTCGGTGGCAGGGAGGTCGAAGAGGTGCTCGAGCACGGCGTGCACGAGCGTGCCGCGGGCCGCGGCCGAGCTGGGCGGCTCGGGCAGGCGGTCGATCACGCGGAACCGGAAGAGCTGGGGGCACTGCAGGAAGTCGTTGGCGCGGGACGGCGACAGCCCGGGGCGCGACGGCGGGCGCGGCKACGCGGCCTCCTCGACGGCCGCCTCGACCAGCTCCTCGACGGCGTCGTCGGCACCCGCCACGGCGTCGGGCGCGGGGTCGGGGGCGGCGTCGGAGGCGTCTTGGTCGAGGTGCTGCACGGTCACGGGTCGAGCGTAGGCGCCGCCACCGACAGACCGGCCCGTCGACCCACCGACCCGACACCTACGCTGGACCGGTGAGCACCCCGCGACCCCCGGCACGACGGACGTCCGGCTGGGTGATCGGCCGGGTGGTCGGCGCCCCGATCATCCTGGCGCCCAGCTGGCTGATCGCCGCCGTCGTGCTCACGCTCATCTTCGCGCCGAGCGTGCGCGCGCGGTCGGAGAACCTCGGGGCGCTCGTCTACCTGGTGGCGCTCGGGTTCGTCGTCCTGCTGTTCGCCTCCGTTCTCGTGCACGAGCTCGCCCACGGGCTGATGGCCCGGGCGCGCGGGCAGCAGCCGCGGGAGTTCGTCCTCACGCTCTGGGGCGGGCACACGGCCTTCGGCGGCGCGACGCCGACCCCGGCCAGCAGCGCGCTCATCGCCGTCGTCGGCCCTCTCGCGAACCTCGTGCTCGCGGCTGGCTTCTACGCGCTGGCGCGGCCGACGGACGCGGTGAGCCTCGTCGGCCTGCTGCTGTGGTCCGGCTGCGTCACCAACGCGTTCGTCGGGCTGTTCAACCTGGTCCCCGGCCTTCCGCTCGACGGCGGGTACCTGCTCGAGGCTGCCGTGTGGGCGGTGACCAAGAACCGGCACACGGGGACCGTCGCGGCCGGCTGGGTCGGGCGCGGCGTGGCGGTCGCGTTCTTCGCGTGGGCGCTGGTCCTGCCGTTGATGCAGGGCCGCCAGCCGAGCCTGCCCGACGTGGTCTGGGCGGCCCTCATCGGCGCGTTCCTGTGGTCGGGGGCGTCCGCGGCGGTGCGCGGAGGGCGGTCGCAGAAGGCTGTCGGGCAGCTCACGGTGGCGTCCGTCGGCCGGCGGGCGGTGGGCGTCGGGTACACGGAGTCGATCGCGCACGCCGGCGCTCTTGCGGCGGCAGCGGGGGCCGACGAGGTCGTCATCCTGTCTCCGGACGGCCGACCCTCGGCCTACGTCGACCGCGCCGCGGCGGCCTCGGTCCCCGCCGACGTCGCCGGGACCACCGCCGTGACCAGCGTGGCCGTCCCGCTGCCCGTCGGCGCGGTCGTCGACGGCACGCTCGCCGGGCAGGACCTGGTCACGGCCGTCGGGCGTGCCACGGAGCACTCGCCCGTCGTGGCGGCGGTCGTGGACGGTCGCGTGGTCGGCCTGATCCGCGCGATGGACGTCGTGGCCGCCATCCGCTCCTAGACTCGGGGACCGTGAACCCCGACCAGACGTCCACCGGGGCCGCGCAGCGTCGCGGCCTCTTCCGCGCGGGCGACCGCGTGCAGCTCACCGACCCGCGCGGCCGGCTGCACACGATCACGCTGGCCGAGGGAGCCTCGTTCCACACCCACCGCGGCTACCTGAGCCACGACCTGCTGCTGGGTGCGCCCGAGGGGTCCGTCGTCCGCAACACCGCCGGCATCGAGTACCTCGCCGTGCGCCCCTTGCTCGCGGACTACGTGCTGTCGATGCCGCGCGGCGCGGCCGTCGTCTATCCCAAGGACTCCGGCCAGATCGTCGCGATGGCGGACATCTACCCGGGCGCCCGCGTCATCGAGGCCGGTGTCGGCTCCGGTGCGCTCACGATGTCGCTCCTGCGTGCCGTCGGCGACGGCGGCTCGCTGCACTCGATCGAGCGTCGCGAGGACTTCGCCGCGATCGCGCGGGGCAACGTCGAGGGCTTCTTCGGCGGTCCGCACCCGGCGTGGGAGCTGTCGGTCGGCGACCTGTCCGACGTCCTGCCGACCGTGGCCGAGCCCGGCAGCGTCGACCGCGTCGTGCTCGACATGCTGGCGCCGTGGGAGAACCTCGACGCGGTCGCGACCGCGCTCGCGCCCGGCGGCGTGTTCATCTCGTACGTCGCCACGACGACGCAGCTGTCGCGGCTGGCCGAGGACATCCGCACCGACGGCCGCTACACGGAGCCCGAGGCGTGGGAGTCGATGGTCCGCGGCTGGCACCTCGAGGGGCTGGCCGTCCGACCCCAGCACCGGATGATCGGGCACACCGGCTTCCTGCTGACCACGCGGCGTCTCGCGGACGGCGTGGACGCCCCGCAGCGTCGTCGTCGACCCGCCAAGGGCGCGTACCCGGTGGCCGCCGACGGCGCTCCCGCGGTGGACGACTCCGAGCTCTGGTCGCCSGAGGCYATGGGSGAGCGGCTSGTCTCGGACAAGAAGCTGCGCCGSGCGCGCCGCGACGTCGGGCAGGCGCCCCCCACCCCGTGACCGGGATGTCCGCCCGTCGAGAACTCTGAGCGCGTCGGGCCCGTGAGTGTTGACACTGGTGGTTAGGGTCGTCGGACCAGCAGGCACAGAGCGGTGCACGGTGGGAACGGAGTGACGACCACGCGCGACGCGGAACGGAGGCCGACGAGATGACCGATCCGGCTGCCCCTGGGCGGGACCTGCACCGAGAGCTGAGCGTGCTGGCGGCGAAGAACGAGCGTCTCAGCGACGCTCTCGTCGCGGCCCGCGAGCAGATCATCGACCTCAAGAAGCAGGTCGACGACCTGGCCAAGCCCCCCGGCACGTACGCCACGTTCCTCGGCGCCCGCGCCGACGGCACGGTGGACATCGTGTCGTCGGGCCGCAAGATGCACGTGGGCGCCAGCCCGTCGCTGGACATCGCCCGCCTGCTGCCCGGCCAGGAGGTCATGCTCAACGAGGCCCTGACGGTCGTCGAGGCCGGCGGGTACGAGCAGGTCGGCGAGCTGGTCACGGTCAAGGAGCTGCTCGGGTCTGACCGCGCGCTCGTCGTCGGGCGCGGGGACGAGGAGCGCGTCGTGCGCTTCGCCGGCCAGGTGCTGGACACCGGCGTGCGGATCGGCGACGCGCTGACGATCGACTCGCGCAGCGGCTTCGTGTTCGAGGTGATCCCGCGCGCCGAGGTCGAGGAGCTGGTGCTCGAAGAGGTCCCGGACATCGACTACGCCGACATCGGCGGCCTCGGCCCGCAGATCGAGGCGATCCGCGACGCCGTCGAGCTGCCGTTCCTGCACCCCGAGCTGTTCCTCGAGCACGGGCTCAAGCCGCCGAAGGGCGTGCTGCTCTACGGGCCGCCCGGGTGCGGCAAGACGCTCATCGCGAAGGCGGTCGCGCACTCGCTCGCGGCCACGGCCGCGGCGGCCCGCGGGGAGTCCACGGCGGACACGAAGAGCTTCTTCCTCAACGTCAAGGGCCCGGAGCTGCTCAACAAGTACGTCGGCGAGACCGAACGGCACATCCGGCTGATCTTCGCCCGGGCGCGGGAGAAGGCGTCGCAGGGGCACCCGGTCGTCGTGTTCTTCGACGAGATGGAGTCGCTGTTCCGCACCCGCGGCACGGGGGTCTCCAGCGACGTCGAGACGACGATCGTGCCGCAGCTGCTGAGCGAGATCGACGGCGTCGAGCGGCTCGAGAACGTCATCGTCATCGGCGCCTCGAACCGCGAGGACATGATCGACCCGGCCATCCTGCGGCCGGGCCGGCTCGACGTGAAGATCAAGATCGAGCGGCCCGACGCGGAGGGCGCCCGCGAGATCTTCGGCAAGTACCTGGTGCCGACGCTGCCGATCCACCCGGACGACATCGCGGAGCACGGCGGCTCGGCCACGGCCGCCGTCGAGGCGATGATCACCCGCGTCGTCGAGCGGATGTACACCGAGAGCGACGAGAACCGGTTCCTCGAGGTCACCTACGCCAGCGGTGACAAGGAGGTCCTGTACTTCAAGGACTTCAACTCGGGCGCCATGATCCAGAACGTCGTCGACCGCGCGAAGAAGTCGGCCATCAAGGACTTCCTGAGCACGGGTCAGCGCGGCATCCGCGTCGACCACCTGCTCACGGCCTGCGTCGACGAGTTCCGCGAGAACGAGGACCTGCCCAACACGACCAACCCGGACGACTGGGCGCGCATCTCCGGCAAGAAGGGCGAGCGCATCGTCTTCATCCGGACGATCGTGCAGGGCAAGAAGGGTGCCGAGGGCTCGCGCACCATCGAGACGGTCACCAGCACGGGGCAGTACCTCTGACGGACGCGCGACACGGCGCACGGTCGCACCGCCCTAGGGTGGACACGTGACCGTGCGCCGCGTGATGGGGATCGAGACCGAGTACGGGATCCTCCAGCCCGGACGCCCCCTGGCCAACCCGATGCTGCTGTCCAGCCACGTGGTCGCGGTGCACGCCGCCGCGCGCGAGGGCGCCCGCACGAAGGCCCGCTGGGACTACGACGACGAGGACCCGCTGCACGACGCCCGCGGCTTCCACCTGCAGCGCGCCTCGGCGCACCCGTCGCTGCTCACGGACGACCCCGAGAAGCCGGCGCCGTCGGGCGACGGGCCGCAGCCGCTGCCGCGCGCGGCGACCGAGGAGTACGAGGACCCGGGCGCCGCCAACGTCATCCTCACCAACGGCGCGCGCCTGTACGTCGACCACGCCCACCCCGAGTACTCGTCGCCGGAGGTCACCAACCCGCTCGACGCCGTCCGGTGGGACCGCGCGGGCGAGCGCGTCATGCTCGCGTCGGTGCGTGCGCTGGCGTCCACCGCGGCGCTGCCCGACGTCGCGCTCTACAAGAACAACGTGGACGGCAAGGGCGCGACCTACGGCATGCACGAGAACTACCTGGTCGACCGCGCGGTCCCGTTCAGCGACCTCGCCGCCCGGCTCATCCCGTTCTTCGTCACGCGCCAGGTGTTCACCGGTGCGGGCCGCGTCGGGCTCGGGCAGCGCGGCGAGGAGCCCGGGTTCCAGCTGTCGCAGCGCGCGGACTACATGGAGGCCGAGGTCGGGCTGGAGACGACGCTGCGCCGCCCGATCATCAACACGCGCGACGAGCCGCACGCGGACCCGGACCGGTGGCGGCGCCTGCACGTGATCATCGGCGACGCGACGATGCTCGAGGTGGCCACCTACCTGCGGCTCGGCACCACGTCGCTGGTGCTCTGGCTCATCGAGCGCGCGGTCGCCGAGGGCGGCGCCGGGGGAGCCCTCGCCGCGATCGACCGCCTGACGCTGCGCGACCCGGTGCACGCGGTCCACCTGGTCAGCCACGACCTGACGCTGACCACCCGGATCGAGCTCGCGGACGGGCGCCGCCTGACGGCCCTCGAGGTGCAGCGCGAGTACCTGGACGCGGTGCGTGCGGCGCTCGCGCACGTCGGCGACGAGCCCGACCCGCAGACCACCGACGTGCTGGACCGCTGGGAGTCGGTGCTCGACCGGCTGGGCACCGACCCTGCCTCCTGCGCCCGCGAGGTCGAGTGGCTGGCCAAGCTGCGGCTGCTCGAGGGCATGCGGCGCCGGGACCGCCTGGCGTGGGACCACCCGCGGCTGGCGGCGATGGACCTGCAGTGGTCCGACGTCCGGCCCGAGCGCGGGCTCTACCACCGCCTGGTCCAGGCGGGGGCGGTCGAGCTGCTGGTCAGCGCCGAGCAGGTGGCCGACGCGGTCCTGCACCCGCCCCGCGACACCCGGGCCTACTTCCGCGGCGAGGCCGTCGCGCGGTACGGCGGGGAGATCTCCGCGGCCAGCTGGGACTCGGTGGTGTTCGACGTGCCGGGTGCCGCCACGCTCCAGCGCGTGCCGATGCGCGACCCCTTGCGCGGGACGCACGCTCACGTGGGCGCCCTGCTCGACCGCAGCCCCGACGCCGCCGCCCTCCTGGACGCGCTGGGCGCGTAGGCGAGCACCGCCTCGCAGGTGTCCCGGGGCCTCCGCCGACGGCCGGGCCCGAGCAGGCCCGACGTTCGCCCGTTCGCCCGTCCGCGCCTCGGCACGTGACCCGAGGACGTCGGAGGATGGGCCTAGGGTGGGCACCAGAACGTCGTCCGGAACTCCGGGAGGTCACCATGGCTGGTCAGGAACACGTACGCCCGCGCCGCGAGGACGAGGAGCCGGACGACGCGCCGGACACTCCCGCCCCGGCCGCGCCGAGCGCGCAGGCCCGCGACGCCGAGGTCGACGCGCTCCTGGACGAGATCGACGACGTCCTGGAGTCCAACGCCGAGCAGTTCGTGCGCGGGTTCGTCCAGAAGGGCGGGCAGTGAGCGCCGATGAGTTCTCACGACACGTCCGCCTCCGGGCGGCTGCCGCACGCGTTCACGACGCCGGGCTCGTCGTCGTTCGTGGAGTTCCTCTCCAGCCACGCCCCGCAGCTGCTGCCCGGTAACCGGCCGTCCGGGGACGTGCAGGCGCCGCACGGCACCACGATCCTGGCGCTCGCGTTCGACGGCGGGATCGTCATGGCGGGCGACCGTCGGGCGACCATGGGCTCGATGATCGCGAGCCGGGAGATCGAGAAGGTCTTCCCGGCCGACGAGTACTCCGCGGTCGGCATCGCCGGTACCGCGGGCCTCGCGGTCGAGCTCGTGCGCCTGTTCCAGCTCGAGCTCGAGCACTACGAGAAGATCGAGGGCAGCCTCCTCTCGCTCGACGGCAAGGCGAACCGCCTGGCCACGATGATCCGCGGGAACCTCGGCCTGGCCATGCAGGGGCTCGCAGTCGTCCCGCTGTTCGGCGGCTTCGACCTCGACCGGCGCATCGGCCGGATCTTCTCCTACGACGTCACCGGCGGCCGGTACGAGGAGCACGACCACCACGCGGTGGGCTCGGGCTCGGTGTTCGCGCGCGGCTCGCTCAAGAAGCTCTGGCGGCCGGGTCTCGACGCCGCCGCGGCCGTGCGGGTGGCGGTCGAGGCGCTGGTCGACGCGGCCGACGACGACTCGGCGACCGGCGGTCCCGACCACACCCGGGGCATCTGGCCGGTCGTCGCGACCGTCACGGAGTCCGGGTACCTGCGGGTCGGCGACGCCGACCTGGCCGCGGTGGCCGAGCAGGTCGAGCAGGAACGCCGACGCTCGCACGAGGGCCGCGGAGGTGCGCGATGAGCATGCCGTTCTACGTCTCGCCCGAGCAGCTCATGAAGGACCGGGCCGACTACGCGCGCAAGGGCATCGCGCGCGGTCGTTCGGTCGTGGTCCTGCAGTACGACGACGGCATCGCGTTCGCCACGGAGAACGCGTCGCGCGCGCTGCACAAGATCTCGGAGATCTACGACCGCATCGGCTTCGCGGCCGTCGGCAAGTACAACGAGTTCGAGAACCTGCGGGTGGCGGGCGTGCGCTACGCCGACCTGCGGGGCTACTCCTACGACCGCGAGGACGTCACGGCGCGCGGGCTGGCCAACGCCTACGCCCAGACCCTGGGCACCACCTTCACCACGGAGTCGAAGCCCCTCGAGGTCGAGATCGTCGTGGCCGAGGTGGGACGCGCGGCCGCGGGCGACCAGATCTACCGGCTGGCCTACGACGGTTCCGTGACCGACGAGCACGGCTACGTGGTCATGGGTGGGCAGGCGGAGCGCCTCGGCGGGCTGCTGGCCACCGAGTGGCGGGCCGGCCTGACGCTGCCCGAGGTGCTGGCGCTGGCGG
>NZ_JBFULZ010000036.1:0-27488 GCF_054049635.1 Cellulomonas sp. P5_C6
ATCCGGTACCGCGGCGCGGGGCTCGTGGCGCTGTCCGTCGCCAAGACGCACTGCAGCCTGCACCTCATGAGCCCGCCGCTGGCCCGGTCGCTCGCCGGGACGCTGGACGAGGGGAAGCTCTCGGGCGCGACGCTGCAGTTCGACGCGGCGACGCCGCTGTCGGAGGAGACCCTGCGACTGATCGCGACGCGGCGCATGGCCGAGGTCGACGCCCGCCTCGACGCCTGAGCGCGTCAGACGATTCCGCGACGGCTGCCGTCGATCCCCGACGACACCGTCGTCCCCGCCCACAGGTCCGGGTTCGTGCAGCCCTCGGCGCAGTGCATGCCGCACGTCGGGCAGACCCAGAGCGTGTGGTGCCGGTCGACCGTGCACCCGCAGGTGACGAACCGTTCCGACGGGCGACCCGGACCGTTCGTCGTCCACCGATGGCCCGCCGGGCAGCTCGCAGGCGGCACCCGCACCCAGCCGCGTGGCGTGCGCTGCCACTTCGACCAGTCGATGTCGCGGACCATCGAACAAGTGTACGAAGCAATTGCCGACGGCACGTCGCCGTCGGTGCGTTTGTGCTGGTCAGGGGCGAATGTCAGTGGTCGGTCGTACAGTTGTTCTATGCCCGGATCGGGCGGTTCGGGCAACCGGAGGTGGCGCGATGACGGCGGTGATCGAGGACGTTCTGTCCGAGCTCTTCCCGGCCGACGACCGTGTCGGTGCACGCACCGCGCCGCCAGGAGACGCCCGCAGCTCGCGTCGTCGCCCCAACTCCGCCGCTGCGGCAACCGCCACCGCCCCGGCGACCGCGCCGGCTCCGTCGCGCCCGAGCCTCGACACGCTCATTGACACCCCTGCTGCGCCTGCCACGTCGCCCACCGCCCCGACCGGCGGTGCGCGCGTGGCTGCAGCGTCATCGGGCTCGGCCACCCCAGCGCCCGCGCCAGGGTCTGCGCCCGGGTTGGTGTGGGCGGATTCGGGTCATGGTGCCCGGCTTGGCGTGGCACCCGCGCCGGATCGTGGCGCGCGGGTGATCGACCTGGCCGACGTCGAGGCGTACCCGCTACCGGATGTCCGGCTGGAGGACCTGGTCGCGATGCTGACCGCGGTCCCCGTCGCCGACGTCTCCGGAGCCGCGCTGGTCAACGCGGTCGCACTGTCCCAGCAGGCGCTGAACATGCTGCAGGCCGTGCAGGCGAGGTTCGTGCGCGAGCTTGAGGCACGCACCCCGGACCCGTTGCGGCACGTCCCCGACGAGCTGGCATGCGCCCTGGTCTGCACCCGGCGGTCCGCGGAGATGCTGTTCCTACGCGCCTGGGGCACCGCCCAGCACCCCGCCCTGGCGGATGCGTGGGCGTGCGGGGCGATCGAGGCCCGCAAGATCGACGTGATCCTGGACGAGGTCGCCAAGGGCGGTACCGGTCTGGACCCGGACGCGGTGCGGGCCGTGGTCGGCGACGCCCTCGAGCGCGCCGCCGAGTTGACCGCGCCGCAGCTGACCCGGCACGTGCGCGCGACCCTGATCGCCCTCAACCCCGACCAGGTCGAACAGCGGCGGGTCGCTGAACGGGACCGCCGCGGCGTCGAGCTGGTGCTGGCGCCGGATGCGATGGCCCGCCTGATTGCCTACCTGCCGGCGGCGGAGGCCACGGCGGCGTTCACCGCGATCGACGCCTTGGCCGGCCACGCCGCCCTGGACGGCGACACCCGGACCGTGGATCAGCGCCGGGCGGACGCGTTCAGTGACGTGTTCACCGCCATCCTGGACCGCCAGACCACCCCCGACGGCACACCGCTGCCGCGTAAGCATGGGCAGAGGGTCGCGGTGCAGCTGTCTGTCGCCGCGACCACGCTCATGGGTCTGGATGACGCCCCAGGGTTCCTCGGCTCCTATGGTCCGGTCCCGGCGCAGGTCGCCCGCGAGCTCGCCCAGGACGGCACCTGGCGACGCGTCCTGACCGACACCACCGGACAGGTCTGCGCCGTCGGCACCCAGACCTACCGGCCGGGGGCGGACCTGACCCGGACCGTGCAAGCCCGGGACGTGACCTGCACCTTCCCCGGCTGCCGACAACCCGCCACCCGCTGCGAACTCGACCACCGCACCCCCTACGACCACCACCGCGGCCCGCATGAACAGGCGCACGCACCGGGCGACCAACTCCAGAGCGATCCACACGAGCCGCAGACCTGTGAGGCGAACCTGCACGCGTTGTGCAAACACCACCACCAAGCCAAGACCGAAGGCTGGTGGAACGTCACCTACAACCCCGCCACCGGCGTCTCCACCTGGACCGACCGACACGGCCTGACCTACGCCCGCCACCCCGCCCGCATCCACACCACCCCCGACCTCCTCACCCACCAACCCCCACCACCCACACCCGTCCCACTCGGCGACCCACCCTTCTGACCCGACCAACCAGCCGACAGGGAGGATGGAGCCGTGGACGAGAACGACGCGCGGAGGTCAGCGCTCGCGCTGCCCGAGGTGTCGGAGCGGCAGAGCTGGGGCCGAGCCGCGTGGTTCCATCGCAACCTGGTCGCGAGGATGTGGGACGACGACCGTCTGACGGTGCGCGTCGAGGACGACGGGGAGCGGCTCGCGCTGGTGGAGCAGGAGCCGGACCTGTACTCGACGACCGATCACCACGCCGGGACCAACCTCGTGCTGATCACCCTCGACGTCGTCGACCCTGCGACCCTGAGCGCGCACCTCGGCGAGTCGTGGTGGTGGGCGGCTCCCCCCGTGCTGCGCCGGCGGTACGCGGACCTCGGGCCGCCGATCGGGCCGGACGGGGCCTGACAGGTCGGACGGTGCCTGACGGGTCCGGACGGGTCAGCTGCCGGTCGGGCGCGGGCCGTACATGATCAGGGCGACGCCGAGCAGGCAGACGAGCGCGCCGGCGATGTCCCAGCGGTCGGGCTTGAAGTCGTCGGCGACCATCCCCCACGCCAACGAGCCGACTACGAAGACCCCGCCGTAGGCCGCGAGGATGCGACCGAAGTGGGCGTCGGGCTGCAGGGTCGCCACGAAGCCGTACAGCCCCAGCGCGACGACCCCCGCGCCGATCCAGGCCCAGCCGCGGTGCTCGCGGACGCCCTGCCAGATGAGCCACGCACCGCCGATCTCGAGGAACGCGGCGGCGACGAACAGCACGATCGACCTGGTGACGGTCATCGGTCCTCCTGGCAGCTCGGGTGGCCGAAAACTACCCCGTGACCAGGTCCGGGGTGCGCGCGGCTGCGCGAGCGGCGAATCTCGGCAGCACCTCCTCGCCCACCCGGTACGCCTCCTCGACGTGCGGCCAGCCGGACAGGATGAACTCGTCGAACCCGACGGCGGCGAGCTCGTGCAGACGGTCGGCGATCTCGTCGTGGCTGCCGACCAGGGCGGTCCCGGCCCCCTCGCGGAGCAGGCCGATGCCGGCCCAGAGGTTGGGGGCGACCTGCTGCTCGCGGGCCTCGAGTCCGAGCCCGCGGGTCAGCTCGGTCATCCGCGCCTGACCGACGGACTCCATCGTCCCGAAGCGCGCCTGAGCGGCCTCGCGGGCGTCGAGGTCCATCCCGGCGAGCAGGCGGTCGGCCTCGGCCCACGCCTCGTCGGCCGTGTCCCGCGCGATGACATGGAGGCGGACGCCGAACCGCGGGGTACGTCCGAGGAGCGCAGCGGCAGCCCGCACGCGGGTGAGCCGCTCGACCAGCGCCGGGACGGGCTCGCCCCAGGCCRGGTAGACGTCGGCGTACCGGGCGGCGACCGCCTCGGCCGCGGGCGAGGCTCCGCCGAAGTAGACGGGAGGCCGGGGCGCCTCGAGCGACGGGAAACCGCCGCCGACGACGTCGTAGTGCGGGCCGTGGTGGTCGAGCGGCGTCGGGCCCCACAGCCCGCGGAACACTGACAGGAACTCGCCGGTCCGGGTGTAGCGCTCGTCGTGGCTCAGGGTGTCGCCGTACGCGCGCTGCTCGGCCGGGTCGCCGCCCGTGACGATGTTGACCGCGAGCCGCCCGCCGGACAGCCGCTGGAAGCTCGCGGCCTGCKGGGCGGCGAGCGTCGGCAGCAGGAACCCGGGGCGGAACGCGACGAGGAACCGCAGCCGCTCGGTGAGCGGCAGGAGGGCCGCCGTGGTGATCCACGCGTCCTCGCAGGCCGCGCCGGTCGGTGTCAGCACGGCGTCGAACCCGGACTGCTCGGCCGCGCGCGCGATCTGCCCGAGGTAGGCGAGCGACGCCGGCCGGGTCAGCACCCGCTTCGCGACGCCCGCGGCGGCCACGACGTTCGCGACGTGCCGGCCGTCGCCGTTGGTCGGGAGGAACCAGTGGAAGGAGCTCATGTCAGCCTGTCTCGGGGGTCGGCAGGTGGGGCGTCCGGAGTGTGCGAACCGCGGGCCCGACGAGCAAGGCTGGGCGTCGGTCGTCTCACGGGCCGGATGCCGGACCGGTCGCGCAGCGCGACGGCACCGGGCGACGACGCACGAGCGGGCCGGCGGGCGCCTAGGGTCGGAGCAGGCGACGACGGAACTGAGGCATCTCATGGGCGGCACCGAGCCGGGCTGGGTCCGGCACGCGATCTGGTGGCACGTCTACCCGCTGGGCGCGGTCGGGTCGTACCCGGCGCAGCCCGCGCCGGGGCCTGACGAGCACCGCCTGCGCCGGCTGGTCGCGTGGCTCGACCACGTCGTCGCGCTGGGCGCCTCGGGCGTCGCGCTCGGGCCGGTGTTCGCGTCGAGCACCCACGGGTACGACACCGTCGACCACCTGCGAATTGACCCGCGCCTGGGCGACGACGAGGACTTCGACGAGCTCGTCGCGCGGGCTCACGACCGCGGCCTGAAGGTCCTGCTGGACGGGGTCTTCAACCACGTCGGGCGGGACTCGGCGATCGCGCGCCGGTCGGTCGACGCGCTCGAGGGCCGGTCCGACGACGAGGTCTGGCTGGCGCGGGACGCCGACGGCGGCTTCGTCGGCTTCGAGGGCCACGACGCCCTGGTCACGCTGGACCACGGGCACCCGAGCGTCGTCGACTACGTCGTCCGCGTGATGACCCACTGGCTCGCCCGGGGCGCGGACGGCTGGCGGCTCGACGCGGCCTACGCGGTGCCGACGACCTTCTGGGCGCAGGTGCTCCCCCGCGTCCGCGCCGAGCACCCCGAGGCGTGGTTCGTCGCGGAGGTCATCCACGGCGACTACCCCGCGTTCGTGCAGGACTCGACCGTCGACTCGCTCACGCAGTACGAGCTGTGGAAGGCGGTCTGGAGCTCCCTGAACGAGAAGAACCTCTGGGAGCTGGCCTGGTCGCTGACCCGGCACGACGAGTTCCTCGAGACGTTCGCGCCCCAGACGTTCGTCGGCAACCACGACACGACGCGCATCGCGAGCATGGTCGAGGACGCCCGCCACCGGCCCCACGCGGTCGTCGTCCTCTGCACGGTCGGCGGCACGCCCACGGTCTACGCGGGTGACGAGCTCGGCTTCACGGGCGTGAAGGAGGAGCGCGAGGGTGGCGACGACGCCGTCCGGCCGGAGCTCGCGGCGGACGGCCCGGGCCTCGGCGAGAACGCGGTCCTGCGGCTGCACCAGGACCTCATCGGACTGCGACGTCGGCACCCGTGGCTGCACCGGGCGCGCACCACCCAGGTCACGCTGACCAACACGACGTTCGTGTACGAGGTCCGCGACGGCGACGACGCGCTCGTCGTCGCGCTGAACCTCGACGACCAGCCGCTCGCCCGGCCGGCGGGCGAGGTGCTGGCCTGCGACGACGAGTCGCGCCAGAGGGACGACGTCGCGCCGCACGGATGGGCGGTCGTCCGACCGCAGTGAGGACGCGAGGAGGGCGGCGTACCGGTACCCAGCCGGCACACCGCCCTCCTCTTCCTCACCGCACCCCCGGCGGCGGTCCTGCTACCAGGGCGACGGCGCCGGCGGCGCGATCACCGGCGGGCGGTCGTCGCAGGTGATGGTGTTCGGCAGCTCCCACGGCGCGAACCAGGGGCCGGTGGTGCCCCCGCCGTCATTGCCGCCGAGGTCGACGGACGACCACTCGGACCCGGCCGGCGTGAAGTGGAACGTCCCGCAGTTGTTGATGCCGACGGCACCGACGTTGCGCGCGTCCACGTTCTCGAAGGTGGCCGACCCGGCGGCCCGCGCACTGAGCACCGAGGTGCCGGTCCCGTCGACGCGGATGTCCTTGAAGTGGACGTTGGTCACCGAGTAGAGGTCCTTCACCGGCCAGTCGGCGACGACCATGATCGCGTTGTAGGTGTTGTCGAGGAAGTGGTCGCCGACCACCTGGACGTCGGCGTCGATGGACTTCTCGAGCGCGTAGAACCAGATCGCCCCGAGCCCGATGTTCCAGTTGAGCTCGAACGTGCCGGCGCGGACGGTCGTGTTGTCGGTGATCCAGAGGTGACCGGTGAACGCCTCGGCGCCGAACCGGGACCCGACCTGGATGCCGCTGCCCTCGCGGAGCGGGTCGGCGATCAGGTTGCCGACGACCGTGTTGTCGGTGCCGCCGTAGATGGCGACGCCGTTGGCGAGCGTCGGTGTCTGGACCGTGTTGTGGTCGAACGTGTTGCCGGAGTTGGTGGTGTGCTCCGCCCACATCGCGAGCCCGTCGTCGCCGGTGTTCCGCACGACGTTGTTCGAGGCGGACGAGTGGGTGACGCCCGTGTGGAAGTTCAGGCCGTCGGCGATCTGGTCGACGATGACGCTGTTCTTCACGACGAGGTTGTTCATCGGGCCGTCCACCCACACGCCGACCTTGGTGTGCTGGATGTAGAGGCCGTCGATCGTCGAGTCGCTCAGGGCGCCGCCGATCCCGTTGACCTGGTCGGTGTCGATGCGCTCCCGCACGTCGCCCTGGATGGCGAACCCGGACAGGTGCACGTTGTGGCTGCCGCCGACCGACGCGTCCTTGCCGTAGAACCCGACGCCGGTGTGCACGGAGCCGTCGGGGGCGGGCGACGCGAGGGCGACCTCGTGGCCCTTGATGATCGTGTACCAGGACCCCGCGCCCTCGATCGTCACGTCGTCGACGACGATGTGCCGGTTCACCTGGTAGACGCCCGGGGGCACGTAGACGGGCAGGTGCTTGGCCTTGCCGTACGCGATCGCCTTGTCGAACGCGTCGGCCGAGTCCTTCTTCCCGAACGGGTCGGCGCCGAACAGCAGCACGTTCGCGGCCTTGAGCCGGACGTGCGGCAGGCCGACCGCCTCGGAGTCGAGCAGGTCGATGACGGTCCAGGCGGCCGCGGTGCCGACGGGCGCCGTCAGACGGACCTTGGCGCCCGCGGGGTAGGTGCGGCCGAGGAGGAGTCGCTGCTCGTCGTAGAAGTGCATCGGCCGGAACGGCGTCGTGACGGTGGGGGTCGGCGTGGTCGCCGCCGGCACGCAGCCGCACTCGGTGATCCACCAGTCCGGGTGGAGCAGCCCGGCGTTCGGGTCGTTGCTGAACGGGTACTGGTTGTAGAGGTAGGAGTACTGCGAGGTCAGCGTCACGGACCGCTTGCCGGTTCCGTCGACCGTGACGTCGAGCGGTGCCGTGATGCCGCCGCCCGTGGCGGAGTCGGGGAGCGAGTACCGGACCGTGAGCGCGTTCGCGGCCTTCGGCAGCGTGAACTCGACGTACTGGCCCGGCTGCAGCTTCACCGCCGAGCGGCCCGACGCCTCCGCGGGCAGGGTGTACGGCGTCCGGTCGGGACCGATGATGCTGCCGGTGGTCGCGGCCTTCTCCGCCTCCTGCTCGAGGAAGCCGACGGCGGCCCCGCGGCCGGAGACCAGCGACGGGTCGAGGGCGGCCCTCGTGACGGGGGTCGGCGTCGGTGCCGGGGTCCCTCCGTGCGCCGAGGCCGCGCCCGCGGTGCCGACGACGACGCCCAGCGCGACGGCGAGCGTGAGGGCCGAGACGAGAGGACGGGCGGACCGTCGTGATGCAGGCCGGATGACTGTGTTCCTCACGGGAGCGCCTCCTTGCGCAGCCGGGACGGCGCCGGGGTGACACAAGTGGCCCGACGCCGCATGGACGGGACACACCGTACGTAGTGGACAAACAGGTAGACAAGATCGAATCGGATAAAGCAAGAACTTACGTGTGATGACGCAAAACACGACTGATGAAGAAGCACCCACACCCTGGAAGCGCAGCAGGAAGCCGAAGCAACGACCCGGACGGAGCAACGCGGGCTCCACGGGGACACGGAGGAGGCTCACGCGTCGAGGTGCGTGACCTCGTCCCACACGGCGGCCCACGACCCCCGYGGGCCGTCGCACACCTGCACGAGCCCGCCCTGCTCCTCGTTGTCCACGTCGAGTCCGTCGTCGATCGTCGCCACCGTCCGGCAGCCGACCGCCCAGCCGGGCGGCCCGTCGTACCCGACCAGCACGAACGGGCCGGCGTCCCCGGCCGGCGGACCCCAGGCGGCGTACCCGTTGTGCCCGCTGAACACCGGCACGTCGGACCCGTACCACTCGAGCGCGCCGGCCTCGCCGTAGTTCCCGGTCACGACGAGCGCGGCGCCGCTGTCGTCGACCGCGCCCGACACCGTCGCCACGAGGGCCGGCCAGCCGATCATCTCGCTCTGGTCGTCGTTGAGGTCCGCGTAGAACGACTGCCCGAACGCCTGCGCCGGCAGCAGCGGCAGGGCGGTCGGCCACGCGACCAGCGCGCTGAGCCCCAGGACGACCCCGGCGACGACGAGCCCGCGGCGGTCCCGACGCTCCTCGAGCCCGCACGCGCCCGCCGCCAGGAGCACGGGCACCGCGCCCACCACGTAGTACGCCTTGCCGCCGGTGAGGGCGAAGACCACCAGCAGCACGAGGAACGCCCAGGCCAACGGCCTCGCCCGGGCCAGCGACGGCACCCGCAGCAGCCGGACCAGGCCGTAGATCCAGAGGATCGCGGCCACCGGGGAGAACTGGACGAGCAGCAGCCCGACGAACTCGAGGCGCGGGCCGATCCCGGAGTACTCGTCGCGGATGTCGGCGGCCAGGGTCAGCTGCGGCCACCCGTGCGCCGCCTGCCAGAGCAGGTTCGGCAGCCAGATCAGCAGCGCGAGCGCGGCGCCGCCCCAGGCCCACGGCGAGCGCAGGTGGTGCCGGACCTCAGGGGTGAGCGCGATGCCGACCACGATCCCGACCAGCAGGAACGCGACCAGGTTCTTGTCCAGCAGCGCGACCCCGGCCAGCAGCCCGACCACCAGCCAGCCGCGGGGCTGGTCGCGGGAGAGCGTGCGCAGGACGACGTAGACGATCGCGACCCAGAAGAGGGTGTCGATCGTGGTGGTCGACAGGATGTGGCCGAGCGTCACGACGACGACCCCGGTGCCGGTGGCGACGACCGTGAGCAGCTGCGCACCGGTCCGGCCCCCGAGCTCCCTGGCGGTCAGCGCGGCGAGCACGACGACGCCGGCCGCCGCGAGCGCGCTGGGCAGGTGGAGCGCCACGAGCGAGCCGGGGGCGGCGAGGTCCGCGAGGTGCGCGATCAGCGGGGTCAGCGGCGGCTGGTCCGGGTACCCCCACGCGAGCCGGCGCCCGGCGGCGAGGAAGTAGAGCTCGTCCCGGTGCGGGCCGTACCGCCCGGACAGCGCGACGAGCACCGCGAGCAGGACGCCCGCGGCCCCGAGCACCCCGGGCCAGGCCACAGCCGGGAGTGCGCCGCGACGCCGGCCGACGTCGGCGACGACCACCCGGCGAGCGTAGCGAAGGGCTACTGCAGCACCGAGACCTCGGCCGAGGCGTTCGACCAGCCCAGCAGGAGGCCCTGGAACATCTGCACGTCCGTGACGCCCTTCGGGTACGGGATGCTGCCCACCTCGTCGCCGGTCTCGAAGTCGTAGGCGAGGAGCCGGCCCCCGTCAGCGACGCCCGACGACGACGTGGTCGGCACCAGCACGTGCCGACCGTCGGTGGCCAGCGAGCCGCCCAGCCCGAGGGTCGCCGCCGTCTCCCAGTCGACGTGCCCCGTGCGGCCGTCGACCGCGACGAGCGAGCTCGCCGTGCTCAGGTACACGCGACCGCGGACGACGAGCGCGCCGTACCCGGGCTGGATGTCGGCGGTCCAGCGTTCGTGCCCGCTCTCGCGGTCCCACGCGTGCAGCTCCCCCAGGGCCGTGAGGACCAGGCCCGGGACGCTGCCGTCGTCGACGGTCGTCTCCAGCAGCCGCCCGTCGAGGACCCGGTCGCCGGCCGGGTCGCCGTCGGCGCTCAGGAGCGTCGTCGTCTCCGCGTCGCCGGAGCTCCCGTAGTCGGTCATGACGAGGTCGCCGGTCACGGGGTCGACGCCGTAGCCGCCCCCGCCGTCGACCGTKCTCAGGCCGCCGCGGACGACGTCGCCCGCCGGCGACAGGAGCGTGAGTGCGGGTCCGTCGGCGAACGCGAGGACGTCGCCCGCGGTGAAGAAGGACCAGAAGTGCTCGGTCGTCGCGTCGACGACCGCATCGGGGTCGACGACGAGCGGCTCCGTGTGACGCCACCGCTCGGCCCCGGTGCGCGCGTCGTGCGCGACGATCTCGACCCCCCGCTCGGCGTCGCGGTGCCCGACGACCACGAGCCCGGCGAGCACGGCGAGCTGCGTGTCCTGCTCGACCGGCCACTGCACCACGACGTGGCCGTCGTGGGTGTCGAGCACCATCACGCGGGTGCTCGTGGCCGCGACCAGCTCCTGGGCGCCGTCGTCGGCGATCCGCAGGAAGCCGTCGGTGGCCAGGCACGCGGCGAACGTCGACACCTCCCCCGCGGGCGAGCCCGCCACGCACGTCCCGCCGTAGGACGTGCTCGCGGGCATCACGCGCCCCCGGACGGGGCCCACCAGCGGCGTGGACCACACGGTCTCGCCGGTGCGCGGGTCGACGGCCGTGAACGCCTGCGAGCCGTCGTCGGCGAGCACCAGGCTCGCCGACCCCTCGGGGGTCTCGATGCCGCCGAACAGGGAGCCGGCCTCGTCCTGCGAGATGGTCCGGACGATCGAGAGCCGGTCCCCGAGCGGCGGCACCACGCCCGGCACGGCGGCGAGCCGGGCGACGGCGACGGCCTCGCGGTGGTCGACGACGCCCTGCACCGCGGCCAGGCTGACCACCACCACGGCCGCGGCGCCGGCGGCCCACCAGCGCCAGCGGCGACCCCCGCCGGCGACGTCGTCGGTCGGTTCCTCGCGGGCGGCACCGTCCACCAGCTCGACCGGCTGCATCCCCGCGCCGCGCGTCATCGCCGTCAGCCCAGGACCACGAGGCGGCTGTCGTCGCCCCAGCCGAGCAGCAGGTGTCCCACCGCGATGCTGGAGCGCAGACCGTCGGGGAACGGGACCCGCCACACGTCGTGCCCGTCGTCGAGCGCGAGCGCCACCAGCTCGCTGCGCGGCCCGCCGACCACCGGCTGGTCCGCGACCACCAGGTTCTGCCCGTCGGTGACCAGGAAGCCGGGGACGTTCCCCTCGGTCGTCGACCCGCGCCAGGCCACCTCGCCCGTCCGCCCGTCGAGCGCGACGACCCCCGACTGCGTGCTCAGGTACACCCGACCCCCCAGCACCATGGCGTTCACCGACGCGACGACGTCCGACTTCCACCGGGCGTCCCCCGTGACGGCGTCCCACGCACGCAGCGAGGAGTCGGACGTGAGGACCAGGTCCGGCAGGCTGCCGTCGTCGACCGAGAGCGGGAGCAGGCCGCCCGGCAGCTCGACGTCGGCACGGCCCACCTGCACCAGGGTCGAGCGCAGCGCCCCGGAGCCGGTGCTCGACAGCAGGGCGAGGCGGTGGTCCACGGGGTCGACCACGACGTCGGCGTCGCCGGGCCGGCTCGCGCGCAGCAGCCGGCCCGACGGGGACAGGAGCGCCGCCGTCCAGCCCGGGACCGAGACCGCGACGACGCCGTCGGCCCCGAACAGCCGGGCGTCCCCGGCGAACGAGCGGCGGTCGGCACCGGGCACGGGCGGGCTGTACCGCCACAGGACCGCGCCGGTCAGCAGGTCGCGGCCCGCCACCCCGGTGTCCGGGCTGCTCACCACGGCGATCCCCGGCAGCACGGCCAGCGCGGTGGCCCCCGGCGCCGACGTGTCTGCGACGACCTGCCCGTCCGCCGTGCTCAGCACCACCACCCGGGTGCTCGTCGCCGGCTTGCGGGTCTCGACGCCCTCGTCCCCCACCTGCACGAAGCCGTCGCTCACCAGGCAGGCGGCCTGCCGGGGTTCCGCGGAGCCGTCCGGCACGGCGACGCACATGCCCGCCGCCGTGCGGTCGAGCGACCGGGCCCGGACGGGGTCCGGTCCGAGCAGCGGCGTCGAGAACCGCTGCCGACCCGTGCGCTGATCGACGCCGACGAACGCCTGCGAGCCGTCGGCGGCCAGGGCCAGCCCGAGCACGGCCCCGTGGGCGGCGATGCCCTGCAGGATCACGGCCTCCGTCGAGGCGTCGGGCCGCCACAGCACGCCGACGTCCGCGCCGACCGGTCGCACGACGCCCGGCGTCGCCAGCAGGCGTTCCTGCGCCGCCCGCTCCCGGGTGTCGAGCACCGACTGGGTCACCGCCAGGGCGCCGACCAGCAGGGCGACTCCGCCGACTGCACCCCACCAGAGCCCGCGCCGCCGGGCAGGGGGCAGCGCGACGGGTTCGGGGAGGGCCACCGCCTCGTCCAGCTCGACGGGCTGCATCGCGCCGCGCGCCATGGCCGCACGCTAACCCCGCCCGGCGGCACGGGCGCGTCCGGAGCGGGTGAGACTCACGGGCTGCCCAGCACCGCCGGCGGGCGGCGCGACGGCGGCGTCGTCGTCGTCGAGGAGCTCGACCTGCTCCACGTGACGCCGCGGTCCCATCCCGCGACGGTACTCGCGGGGTTGCTACCCGAGCAGCCTGGCCTGGAGGTACGCCCGCTCGGCATCGTTCGTCGTCCGCGTGAGCGCCTCGCGGTAGGAGTCGGCGGCCTCGTCGGCGCGGCCCTGGCGACGCAGCAGGTCGGCCCGGACCGCCGCGACCAGGGGGTGGTCGTCGGCCGTGGCGAGGGCGTCGAGACCCGCCTGCGGACCGTGGACCATGGCGACGGCCACGGCCCGGTTGGCCTGCACGGCCGGCGACGGGAGCAGCGCGACGAGCTCGTCGTACAGCCGCAGGATCCGCGGCCAGTCGGTCCCGTCGGCCGTCTCGGCGGTCGCATGGCACGCCGCGATCATCGCCTGCAGCTGGTACGGACCGACGCGCTCCGGCCGCAGCGCCCGCCGCAGCTCGGCCAGGCCGGTCTCGATCGCCTCCGAGTCCCACGCCGACCGGTCCTGCTCCTCGAGCGGCACCAGCACCCCGTCGGCGTCCGTGCGGGCGGCGGCGCGCGCGTGCTGGAGCAGCAGGAGGGCGTGCAGCCCGGCGGCCTCCGGGTCGTCGGGGTCGAGTGCCGTCAGCAGCCGCGCGAGGTCGACCGCCTCGTGACAGAGGTCGACGCGGACCAGGTGCGGCCCCGCGGTCGCCGCGTACCCCTCGGTGAACACCAGGTACAGCACGGCCAGCACCGCCGGGGTCCGCTCGGGCAGCTGGGCGGCCGACGGCACCCGGTACGGGATGCCCGCGACGGCGATCTTGTGCTTGGTCCGGACCAGCCGCTTGGCCATCGTGGCCTCGGGCACCCCGAACAGCCGCGCGATCTCGGCCGTCGTGAGCCCGCAGAGGGTCCGCAGCGCCAGCTCGACCCTCGACGACAGCGCGAGGGCCGGGTGGCAGGCCGTGAACAGCAGCCGGAGGCGTTCGTCGGCGATCCCGCTGTCCATCGCGTCGAGGTCCGGCGCGTCCACGTCCGGGTCGACGGGCTCCTCGACGAGGGCGCGGAGCTTCTCCGCGCCGACGCGCTCCCGCCGGATCCGGTCGATCGCGCGGTGGCGGGCCGTCGTGGTGAGCCACGCGCGCGGCACGTCGGGGATGCCGTCGCGCCGCCACGTCTGCAGCGCCGTGGCGAACGCGTCCTGCGTGCACTCCTCGGCCAGGTCCCAGTCGCCGGTCAGCCGGATGAGCGTCGCGACGAGCCGCCCCCAGTCCCGCGCGAACGTGTCCGCGAGGACGCGCTCGACGTCGTCGGGCATGGTCAGTGCACCCGCACGGGCCGGACCTCGACCTGCCCGAACGCCGCCGCCGGGTGGGCGGCTGCGATCGCGACGGCCTCGTCCAGGTCCGCGCAGTCGACGAGCGCGAGCCCGCCCACCTGCTCGCGGCCCTCGGCGAACGGGCCGTCGGTCAGCAGGAGCTCCCCGTCCCGCCGGCGCACGGTGGTCGCCGTGCCGCTCTCGTGCAGCCCGACGTGGGCCCGCAGGACGCCGCGCCGCTCGAGGTCGGAGATCCACGCGTCGAACGAGCCGGGCGCGCCGTCCCGCATGCGGGCCTGCGCGGCCTCCTCGTCGGCGCTGATGAGCAACAGGTACTCCATGACGGTTCCTTCCGTGGTGAGGGTTCTCGCCCTGGACGAACGGGCCGCACCACGAAGGACAGTGTCCATCGGCGGCTCCCTTCTTCGTCCTAGGGGTGACCCACCACCGAAGGAGAACCATGCAGACCCTCGACTCGGCCGACGGCACCACGATCGCCTACGAGCGCGCCGGCGACGGCCCCCCGATCGTGTTCGCCACCGGCGCGTTCAACGACCACACCACCTGCGCGGAGCTGGCCGCCCTCCTTGCCGACGACCACACCGTGCTCACCTACGACCGCCGCGCGCGCGGCCGCAGCGGGGACACCGCGCCGTACGCGATCGAGCGGGAGATCGAGGACCTCGCCGCGCTGGTCGACCTGGTCGGCGGGAGCGCCGCGGTCTTCGGCTTCTCCTCCGGGGGCAACCTCGCCCTCGCCGCCGCGGCCGCGGGCGTCCCGGTCACGCACCTCGCGCTGTACGAGGCACCGTTCGCCCTCGGCGGCATGCCCGCCCGGCCCGCGGACCTGCCCGGCCGGCTCACCGACCTGATGGCGGAGCACCGACCCGACGACGCCGTCGCGCTCTTCCAGACCGAGGGCGTCGGCATCCCCGCGCCGATGGTCGAGCAGTTCCGCGCCTCGCCGGGCTGGCCGTCGCTCGTCGCGATCGCGCAGAGCACGGTCTACGACGCGACGATCACGTCGACCCTCGGCGTCCCGACCCCGGCGATGGCCGACGTCCCGGTGCCCACCGTCGTGATCACGGGCGCCGAGACCTGGCCGGGCCTGCCGGAGTCCGCGGCCGCGCTGGCCGCCCTGCTCCCGCACGCCCGCCACGTCGTCGTCCCCGGGGGCGCGAACCACGGCATCCCGGCGGAGGCCACCGCGGTGGTCGTGCGCGAGCTGCTGCGCTGATCACCAGCGGTGCGCGACGTCCACCACCAGCCGCGACGACGTGCCYGGCCCGGCGAGCGTGAACACGCGGAACGGCAACCGMGCCCGCACGCCCAGCCCGACGCTGGTGTACCCCTCGAAGGTGCCCGCGAAGACCACCTGCCGGAACGTCCGGTACCCGGTCACGTTCCGCAGCTCGAGCGGGTTCGCCGGCGCGAAGGTGTAGCCCGGGTCGTTCACCGTGATCTCGAGGGCGGCGCCGCCGCGGGTCGGGATCACCGCACCCGAGCCGTCCTGCGTCACCTGCGGCACGTACCGCGCGGTGTACCCGCCGACGCCGCCGGCCACGTCGATCACCAGCCGGTCGTAGCAGGTGTGCCGCCCGGTCCGGACGTCGACCACGGGCGCCTGCGACAGCCCCGGCGCCGACTTCTCCAGCGAGCCCCAGACCAGGCCGCAGTAGGGCGCCGCCGTGGCCGACGACGCCGGGACCAGCAGGAACGCGCCCACCAGCAGCACGATCGACCAGAATGCACGCCTCATCGCACGACCTCCTCGTCGCGCGGGCATCGCCGACGGATGTCCGATCCTCCAGGTTACGTCCGTGGAGCCATGACATAACGGGTGATTTCGGGCTGCACTAGATCTCCGGGACGCACACCCCGCGGCCGAGGGCGGCGAGCCCGGTCAGGTCGCCCGATCCCAGCTCTGTGACACCCTGCTGCGCCTCGGGGTACATGATCTGGGTCGCGTCCTCGACGTGCTGGAGCCCGACCAGGTGCCCGAGCTCGTGCAGGACGATCGATCCCGCCACGGCGTCACCGCCGGGCTCGGACATGACCTCGGTGAGCTGCGGTCCGTCCAGCGTCACTGCGCCCGTCACGTACACCTTGCCGCGCCCGTCGACACTCATCGGCATGCTGCCACCGACGCCTGCCACATACCCCGCCAGATCGGCCGTCTCGTCCGGCGACGACCAGCTGACCAGCACCGGCACCCACCGATCGCCGTACCGGTCCTCTTGGTAGAACTGTCGCGTCGCCGAGGGCCGCTCGTCGGTCGGCCCGTCGTCGACGAACCGGAGCCCGGTGGCGAGCGAGATGCGCGCGACGGCGTCGGCCACGAGCGCAGCACCGTTGGCCGGTGCGCCGTCCGGCCGCGTCACGTAGTGGATCGGCCGGCACGGGTCGTAGGCGACCGGCGTCCCGCCGTCGACCTGGGTCGCGACGAAGGCGAACGACGTCCCGGTGACACCCGAGGCCGCCGGAGAACCCAGGGGGCTCGCAGCCTCCTCGCGCCCCGGCGTCGGGAGTCCGGGGACACGAGCGGGGGGAGCGCCGGAGATGCCCAGAGCCACGAGCGCCTGAGTCGGCCCGCCGACCTGCACCACCCACGACGCGATCACGAGGGCGACCACGAGGACCGCGGCCGCGGCGGACCCGCGTCCCGTCGATGCCCGGCCGGCGTCGTGGACGGCTCTCGACCGCCGCCGATCACGCCTGCGGCGTCCCGCCCTGGGAGCAGTCCCCTCGAGGACGGGCGGCCCCGATCGCCAGACGTCGCGCTGCTGGGGCACCCGCCCCGCTGCCTCGTCGATCACCCACTGCGGCACGCGGCCGGTCGGAGATCGGGGAAGGTCGTCCGGAGCCTGACGGACTCCCGTGCGTTCGTGGTCCAACGACACCCCTCGTCTCGGGGGCCCGTCGACGGGCCCCCGAGCCCATCGGCAGGTGACAGGGGCAACTGAAGCCCGGGCGGAGAGAAGCCCGGCCGCCGGGGAGAGGACCGGCGGCCGGGCTCGGGTGATCGGGCTACTTCAGCCCGTTGGACAGCGCGGTCATGAGCTCGCCGTTCGTGGTGTCGCCGGACAGCTCCCAGGCGAACGCGCCGCCCAGGCCCTTGCTCGTGGCCCACGCCATCTTGCTGGTGAGGGTGGCCGGGGTGTCGTAGCTCCACCACTCCGAGCCGCACGTGGCGTAGGCGGTGCCGCCGACGGTGCCCGTGGCCGGGCACTTGGTCTTGAGCACCTTGTAGTCCTCGATGCCGGCCTCGTAGGTGCCGGGCGCGGCGCCCGTCGCCGAACCGCCGGGCGCGGTCTGCGTGACCCCGGTCCAGCCGCGGCCGTAGAAGCCGACGCCCAGCAGGATCTTGTTCGCCGGGACGCCCTTGCCGATCAGCTTGTTGATCGCGTCCTCGGCGTCGAAGCCCTGCTGCGGGATGCCCGCGTAGGACGTCAGGGGCGAGTGCGGCGCGGTCGGGCCGGTCGGGTTGAACGCGCCGAAGTAGTCGTACGTCATCGGCATGATCCAGTCGAGCTTCTGCGCCCCGCCGGCGTAGTCGGCGAGGTCGATCTTGCCGCCGGCCGAGTCGTCGGCGGTGATCGCCGCCGTGACCAGCCTGCTGCTGCCGAACTTGGCGCGGAGCGCGGAGACGACGGTGTTGAACGCGGCCGGGCCGCTGGAGTCGCACTGCAGGCCGCAGGCGTTCGGGTACTCCCAGTCGACGTCGATGCCGTCGAAGACGCCGGCCCACCGCGGGTCGTTGACCAGGTTGTAGCAGGAGGTGGCGAACGCCGTCGGGTTGGCCGCGGCCTGCGTGAAGCCGGCCGACCAGGTCCAGCCGCCGAACGACCAGACCACCTTGAGGCCGGGGTGCATGGCCTTGAGCTTCTTGAGCTGGTTGAAGTTGCCGCGCAGCGGCTGGTCCCACGTGTCGGCGACGCCGTCGACGGAGTCCGCCGCGGTGTACGCCTTGTCGTAGTCGGCGTACGAGTCACCGATCGAGCACTGCCCGTTGGAGGTGTTGCCGAACGCGTAGACGATCGTGCTCAGCTTCGCCGCTGCGCCGCTCGTCTCGATGTTCTTGACGTGGTAGCTGCGGCCGTACACGCCCCACTCGGTGAAGTAGGCGACGACCTTCTTGCCGCCCGGCGGCGGGGGCGTGGTCGTCGTCGGGGTCGGCGTGGGAGTGGGGGTCGGCGTGCTGGTGGGCGTGCTGGTCGGGCTGCTGGTGGGCGTGCTGGTCGGGGTGCCCCCGGTACAGGCGACGCCGTTGATGCTGCACGCCGTCGGCGTCGCGAACGGACCCGTGGCGATGTAGCCCCACGTCTGCGAGCCGCCGGGTGCGAGGTTGGCGGCCCAGCTCTTGTTCACGGCCTTGTAGTGGTTGCCGGTCCTCGTGACGTCGGCGTCCCACGAGCTGCTGACCGTGTCGCCGGCCGGCAGGTCGAACTCGAGGGTCCAGGCGGCCACGGCGGCGGTCCCCGAGTTGGTGACCTTGACGTTGACCTGGTGGCCGGTGCCCCAGTCTCCGGCGGACGTGAACGTCGCCGAGATCGTGCCCGCGGCGAACGCCGGCTGGGTCACCACCATCGCGGCGACCAGGGCCGCCAGCGCTGCCAGGACGGTGGCCACCAGCGCGGGACGTCGTCGTCCCCCGAGCCTCTGAGCGGAGTGTCGTGCGAGAGCCATCGTGGGTCCCCTGTTCATCGTCGGAGCGTCGAATATGTAAGGAGTGTGTACTAATGGTTCACCACGGACGCTAACAAGAGTCACAGGGTGGAGTCAATGGCCGCGGGTCGCTCGTGACAGCGTCGGCAAGAATGTGACATTCTCGGAATGCGCTCGCCGGCGCACCGCGAATCGCCGCTCGTTGGTGCACTCGATAGGACCGGCTGGCGGCGAGTCTTTGCAGGTGAGAGCCCGAACGACCGATCGGTCGCCGCCGGGCCGCCCATCGCGGCGCCGACCAAGAATGCCGAGTGCCGCCTGCGTCCAGCCGCATTTCTCGCAGGGCTGAGGAATGTCCGGCATGCCGCGCGAACCCGGCGAGGTTGAGAGGAGAGCGGGTGTCCGTGCGACGGAGGCGGCTGCTCCTTCCGGGTGGAGCGTGCGCGTGTCGCTCGGCATCCGTGGCGGGAGGCGCGCACGATGGACGACAACCGGAGCGAAGGGGCGACGGACATGACGGTCGTCGATCAGCAGCACCGCCAGCACGAGGTCGATCCCGCGCTGGAGGAGCGGGTACGGCGCGAGCTCGCGGGTGCCCCGTGGTTCCGGCTCGCGGCGGCCACCAGCCGGGCGCACCACGAGTACGACGAGGCCCTGCGCCGGCACGACGAGGCCGCCGCTCAGCTGGCCCGCGACCGGCACACGGTGCTCGAGCGCCTGCTCGCCGACGAGGCGGCCCACCGGCACCACGGCTGACCAGGGCGGCGACCGGTCGGCACCGCGCTCCGGCGGTAGCGTGACCGGCATGACCGACGGGCAGTCCGCGCCGGACCGGCGCACCGCCCGCGAGCTGGCCGGGGCGGTGCTGAGGGACGTCGGTCGCACGGTCGCCCGCGCCGACCTCGCCATCGCCTACTGCGCCGCCGTGACGATCGTGACGCTGCTGGTCCACCTGCAGCCCGAGGAGCGCACCGAGGAGATCCTCGCCCGGGTCAGCGGCAACCTGAACAACCTCCGTGCCGAGCCGCTGCTGTCGATGCTCGGCAGCGCGTTCGTCGTCGAGAGCGTCGCGGGGCTCCTGCTCGTCGTGCAGCTGCTCGTCGTCCTCGCCTACCTGCAGCAGTTCGTCGGGCGGCTGGCCTCCCTGGTGGTCGGCCTGGCGGGGCACGTCGGGGCCGGGCTGATCGTCGCGGCGGGTCTGGCCACCGGGATCTTCCACGGCTTCGTGGACGAGAGCGTCGCCGAGGCCACCGACGTCGGCGTCAGCTACGTGATGGCCGCCGCGATGGGCTTCCTGACGCTCGCCGTGCCGACGCGCTGGCGCTGGTGGTACCTGGGCGCGACGGCGGCCTTCTGGCTCGTGCCGGGCGCGATCAACCGGACGTTCACCGACGCCGGCCACGCGGCCGCGCTGACCATCGGGCTCCTGCTCGCGGTGGTCGCCGGTCGGGCGGTCCGGGCCGACCGGCTGGCGCGCCCGCAGCCCTGATCAGACCTCGCCGGGCAGCGCCGTCCGGATCACGATGCGGGTCCACGCCCCGATGAACAGCCGGTCGCCGTCCTCGATCTCGCGCCGTTGCCCCGGGGGGATCGGGGTGGTCGGCAGCGGGTCGCCCGCGCGGCTCACGTAGGTGCCGTTGGCCGACTGCAGGTCCTCGACCCACCAGCGCTGGCCGTCCGTGTTGAGCTGGCAGTGCCGCCGCGAGACCCCGGAGTCGGTCCCGCAGTCGACCGCGGGGTGGATGTTGCGGGACACCGAGGGACGGCCGACGAGCACGCTGCGCTCACGCAGGGGCACCAGCCCGGGCAGACCGGCCGACGGCATCGGGTCCTCGGGCTGCTGCGCGGCGTACCAGTCGGGGTCCACCCAGATCTCGGCGACCCACGACTCGGGACCGTCGGGCGCGGGGGTCGGCAGAGCGGCAGCGGGCGCCGGGTCGGGCTCGACGACGGCCGACGGCGCKGTGGGGGCGACCACAGGCGCGGCGACGGCCGGCGCGGGGTCGGCGACGGCCGGCGCGGGGTCGGCGCCCGCCGGCAGCGACCCCGTCGTGAAGTCGTAGCCGCACGTCTCGCAGAAGAGGGCGAGCGACGACGCCGGGGCGCCGCAGTGCGGGCACGTCGTCGTCGTGGCGACCACGGGCGTCGGCGCTGACGCGGGCGGGGCGGCGCTCTCGATCGGCGAGCCGCAGATGTCGCAGTAGTCGGTCGAGGTGGACTGGTGACCGTTGGGGCAGGTGACGGTGCTCACCGGCGGACCCGGGTGGTCTTGGTGGAGGCGGTGTCGAGCGCCATCTCGTCGAGCTTGTCCGCGTTGCGCTTGAGGCGCACGGTGCCCTTCTCCTCGTCGTCGACGTCGACCACCCGGCGCAGCTTGGAGGTCGCCTCCGCGTTGCCCGTCTCCGCGGCCAGCTGCACCGCGCGACCGAGCTTCACGGTGGCTGTCGCCTCGTCACCGGCCGCCTTCGCCGCCAGGCCCTCCTGGATCGCCGACGCGAGCTCGGCCTGCCCGGTGTAGTGCGCGACCTCGGGGTTGATGCGGGCGGTCAGCGAGCTGTCGTCGGACCAGCGGGCCTTGACCAGTCCCGAGGCGAGCACCTCTCCCCCGACCGCGATCTGCACGCGCGCGGCCAGCTGCTCGGAGCCGACGGGCTTCGACGGCACCCGGACGGCCACGTGGTAGTCGCGGGACTCGTCGCCCCACGACCCGGTCGGGTACGAGCCCGTGAGGGCGTTGACCTCGGTGCGCCGCGCCGTGAGGTCCTCGACGGTCGGGGCCACGCGACGCACGAACAGCACCTGCGCACCCTGCGGCGCCCACACGCGCAGCTCGGCGTCGGCGACGCCCTTGGACATCGACTCGTTCACCAGCGCCTTGAAGTCCTCGGCGATGTCGGCGGGCTTGCGGATGAGGTCGACGGTGCCCAGCAGCGCGGTCGCGATCTCGCGGAGCTCGGCCACCTCCCAGCTCGACCCGACGCCGCGGGCGTCGCACTGGAAGTGGCCCGTGACGGCATAGATCGCCTTCGACAGCTCGCCGCGCGGCTCGGACTCGTTGCGCCCGTCCGTCAGCAGGATCGCGTGCTTCTGGGCGGCCTGCGGGACCAYCGCGAAGATCGCGTCGGCCAGGCGCAGCCACGTGCTCATCGCCGTGCCGCCCGAGGGCCGCATGTACGAGATGGCGCGCTTGGCCTCCTCGCGTGCACCGGGCTCCATCTGCACGATCGCGACCGGGGCGTTCGGGTACGGGAACGCGCGGTTGGCCACGTGGCTGCCGCCGATGACCGCGAACCAGGTGCCGTCGACGATCTGGTCGACCGCGACCTGCGCCGCGTGCTTGGCCGCCTCGATGTTCGGGCCGCTCATGGAGCCGGACGTGTCGATGATGACGATCTCGGCGACCTCGCCCGTGCTGGAGGCCGCGGTGCCCGCGCCGGAGCTGGTCACCGTGACGATCGCGTGCACGTCGGTGGCGCCGTCGGAGAGGAACTCGTTCTGGAACACCTCGGTGCGGAAGTCGGCCACTATGGCTCCTTGCTCAGGCTGCCGGTTCGGTCTGGACAGTATCGAAGGGTTGCTCGACGCGGGCCAACGCGGCCGTGATGTTGTCGTGGCCGCCCTGCTCGTTCGCCCAGCGCACCAGCTCGCCGGCGATCGCGTCGGGCGCGGGCCCGTGGGATGCGACGACGCGGTGCAGCAGGTCGGCGACGTCGGCTGCCTCGGAGCAGTAGTTCCACAGGCCGTCGGAGCAGACCAGCACCCAGCCTGCCCCCTGGGCGTGGGTGGTCCCGGTGCTCGGCACCACGGTCTCGGCGTCGGCCCCCAGCCAGCGGGTGATGGCGTGCCCCTCGGGCGAGGCCTCCGCGCGGGCCCGGGGCACGCCGCGGGCGATCATCTCGTTGGCGGCCGAGTCGTCGACGCTCACCTGCAGCGCGTCCCCCGCGTCGGGCACCCAGTACACCCGCGAGTCCCCCAACCAGCCGGCGACGACCGTCGGCCCGTCGACCACCGCGGCGACGAAGGTGCACKACGGCGGCTCGGCGCGCGCGGCCATGTCCCCGATCGCGTCCGCGATGCCCTGGTCGGCCGCGGCGGCCGCCTTGTCCAGCAGCGCCGACCAGGCGCCGACCGTGTCGTCGGCCGACCCCGTCACCAGCACGTCCCGCGCCGCGCGCGCCGCGGCCAGGCTGGCGATGTCCGAGTCCGCGACCGAGGAGACCCCGTCGCAGACCACGAGCACCGCGAACCCCCCGGCGACGGCAAGAGCCATCGCGTCCTCGTTGCGGGTGTGCCGCACGCCGCGGTCGCAGACGCCGCCGACGGCCGGGGACGGCAGCTCGCTCCAGTGGTCGCGCTCGCTGGCCGCCGGCTCGCCGCACAGCTCGCAGTACCCGTCCGCGGCGATCGTGCCGCCGCACGCGCGGCAGACCGGGCCCGCCGCGGCCACCTCAGGGGCGGCGACGACCGGGGCCGGGGCCGGCGGGCCGGCGAGGAGGGACCCGCACTGCTCGCAGAACAGCGCGCCGTCGCCCGCGACCGTGCCGCAGGACGGGCAGGTCACCACGTGGTCCACCGACGCACGCCGTTGGCCTGGTCCACCAGCTCGATCCGTTCGTCGTGGCTCTCGGCCAGGGCAGCCGACTCCCGCAGCGCCGCCTCGAGGGCGTCCCGCAGGCCCTGCTCCTGCGCCGGGACACCGTCCAGCTGGACGGTGCGCGACGGCCCGTCCTTGAGGACGGTCGCCAGCGCGTTCCCGAGGACGTCGACGCGCAGCGAGGTCCGCGCACGGGCGTCGATGGCGACGCCGTGCACGCTCGCCAGCGCGGCCGACAGGGCGCCCAGGTCACGGGCGGACGCGGCCAGGAGCCGGGCGCGCATCATGCGGGCCTCGACGTAGGAGCTGCGGGTGGCCGTGACCAGGTCCAGCGCCGCAAGGGCGCCGGCCGTGTCGCCGCGCGCGCTGCGGATCCGGGCCAGGCCGAACGCCGCCGGGGCGGTGTAGTTCGCGTCCGAGCGGGCGCAGATGACGTACAGCGACTCGGCGATGTCGGGCTCGGCGCTCTCCTCGCACGCGGTCGCCAGCGCGAGCTTGGGCGCCAGCTCGCCGGGCACCTGCCCGTAGACGGCGTTGAACGACGCGCGCGCCGCCACCGGGTCCCCGGCGGCCAGCTGCGCCAGCCCGCCCAGCCACGCCGCGCGCCACTCCCACGGGTCGTCCGCCAGGACCTGCGCGAGCGTCTGGTCGAGCACGTCCTGCCGACCAGCCTCGATCGCCGCGGCCGCCCGTCGCAGGCGGACCTCGACGGTGTCCTCGGGGGCGTCCGCGAGCGCGGCGATCCGCTGCTCGGGGTCGTTGACGTTGACCCCCGCCAGCCAGCTCGCGGCCGGGTCGCTCGGGTCGACCTTCAGCGCCGGGAGCTGGTCCCAGGCCAGCGGGTGACCGGCCTCGTCCGACGTCGGCGCCTCGAACAGCACCGACGCCGCCGAGTGCAGCGCGGGGCTGCCGGGGCCGCGGTCGGTGGCGACGACCTCGCGCAGCACGCCGAGCGTCTGGGCGCGCAGCTCGTCGACCGACGCGAACCGGTCGGACGGGTCCAGCGCGCAGGCCTTCGCCAGCAGCCGGTAGAACGAGTCGTACGTCTGGAAGATGGCGGTGTCCGCCACGGGCGGCAGGGACGCCACGTAGGTGCTCGTGTTGCCGCGGAAGTCCAGGACCAGCGTGGCCAGCGTGCGACCGATCGTGTAGATGTCGGACGCCACGGACGGTCCGACCTCGGGCACCTCGGGGGCCTGGTAGCCCACGGTGCCGAAGATCGCCGACTGCAGGTCGTCGATCCGCCGGACGCCGCCGAGGTCGATGAGCTTGACCGCGTCGCCCTGCTGGATGACGTTGTCGGGCTTGAAGTCGCAGAACAGCAGGCCGACGTCGTGCAGGTACGCGAACGCGGGCAGGATCTCGAGGACGAAGGCGAGCGCCTGGTCCACAGGCAGCGGCGTGTTGACACCCGCCGCGGCGTCGCGGCGGTCCTGCAGGATCTGCTTGAGCGACCGGCCGCCGACGTACTCCATGACGGTGTAGCCGGCGCCCTCGTGCATCGCGAAGTTGTAGATCTCGACGATGAGGGGGTGCTCGACCTCGGCGAGGAACTGCCGCTCCGAGATCGCGGCGGCGTACGCGTCGGGGTCCCCGGAGTTGAGCAGGCCCTTGAGCACCACCCACCGGCCCGAGACGTTGCGGTCGCGCGCCAGGTAGATCCAGCCGAGCCCGCCGTGCGCCAGGCAGCCGACGACCTCGTACTGGCCGCCGACGAGGTCGCCCGGGTTCAGCGCCGGCGTGAAGTCGAAGTGCGTGCCGCACTTGGGGCAGAACCCCGCGGTCCGGCCGGGGACGCCGTCGCGCGACCGGCCGACCTCGGCACCGCAGCTCGGGCAGAACCGCTTGCGCTCCTCGACCTCGGGCACGGCCATGACGGCCTGCAGCGGGTCCTGGACCGGCGCGGGCGGCACGGTGGTGAGCCCGGCACCCAGGCGCGCGCCGCGCAGCCGGGTCGACGACGTCCCGACGCGACGCGTGGGCCGCGAGCCCATCGCCACGGTGCGCGCGGAGCCGAGCGCGGCCGTGGCCAGGCGGCTGGAGCTGGTGCGCCCCGTGCGGGTGGACCGTTCGCCGCCCACGTCGGCGCCGCTGTCCGGAGCCGCCTGCGCGACGCCCGTCCCGAGCAGGGAGGTCGCCGACGCGGCCGCGGGAGCCGACGTCGCCGCCTGCGGCGAGCCGCAGACGTTGCACCAGCCGTCCTCGTAGGTGCCCGTGCAGCCGGGTTCGGCGCAGGGGAGCTGGGCGGTGGTCGTCATCGGGTCCGTCCCTCCTGACCTGCCGGGGGCAGGTCGCGGATGAGGTACTCGTACTGCTCCACGAGGAAGCGGGTCATCGTGATGTCGCAGGGGGTCTGGGCGACGACGGCACGGGCCTCGTCGTACCCGGACCGGACCGTCGGCGAGGCGCTGCGGCCGTTGGCGTCGGCGGCGGCGCGCGCCCCCTCGAGCCGGTAGCGGAGCTCGGCACGCTCGCGCAGGGGCGCGCTGTAGGCGTCGGCGACGGCGTCGAACGCGCGGCCCACCGCCGCGAGCCGGTCGACGAACGCGTCCAGCTCCGTGCGGGTCGACGGGACCGCGCCGAGCCTCGAGACGTCCGGCACGGCGAGCTTGGGCGGGTGCGCGATCTCGCGCCGGCACCGGTCCGCCAGCTCGTGCAGGGTCGGCTCGCGGGTCTCCAGCGCGACCATGGTGGCCTGGGCGTCGGCCCGGCCCTTCTCGAGCGTGCGCCGCTGCGACACCTGCACGATGAGGTCGCGCTCCGCGAGGGCCGCGCGGGCCTCGAGCTCGGCGAGCGGTCCGCTGATGTCGGCGCCGCGGGCCGCCTGGGTCACCAGCTTCTGCTCGCGCACCCGCAGGGCGGCGACCAGCTCGGCGGCGGTCGTGTCGACGCCGGCGAGGTCCTCGCACCGGACCAGCCCGGCCCGCAGGCCGCGCAGCCGCGCCGCCTGGTCGGCGGTGTCCGGGTCGAAGGACAGGCGCGCCCGGACCTGGGAGATCATCGCGTCGCAGAGCGTCACGGCCTCGACCAGCGAGACCAGCGCGGCGCCCAGCCCGGAGTCGAGCCGACCCCAGACCAGCTGCGACATCTTCTCGCGGGCCACCGCGTCGGCCCGGCCCGAGTCCCACACCTCGACCAGCTCGTCGGTGCGCGTCCGGATGGCCTGCCACATGGTCAGCGCGAGCAGCACGTCGTCGGTGTAGCTCTCGGAGGCAGGCGAGGCCTGCGCCGCCACGTCCAGCCGGTCGAGCTCGGTCCGGCGGTGCGCCAGCCACGCCTCGAGCCCGCTGAGGTACGCGAGGAGCTGGGGTGCCGGGATCGGCTCGCCCAGCCGCCCGGGTGCCTCGGGTGCGTCGGGTCCGCTCACGGGACCCGGCCGTACAGCGAGGTCGGCGGGGTGGGCGCCGGGCCCAGCGCGTGCAGCCAGCGGTCGTAGTTCGCGGCCCAGGTGCCGTCCGTCTTCATCTGGTCCAGCACGCCGTTGACGAACCGCACCAGGTCGACCTGGTCCGCCGCCACGCCGATGCCGTACGGCTCGTCGCTGAACGCGTCGCCGACGACCTTGGCGTACGGGTCCTGGGCCGCGAACCCGGCGAGGATCGTGTCGTCACCGGTGATGGCGTCGACCTTGCCCTGCTGGAACAGCACCAGGCAGCCGGTGTGCGTCGGGGCGCTCACCGCCGTGACGTCCGGGTAGGTGGTCTGCAGCCGCTCGAGCGTCGTCGTGCCGTCCGGTGCGCAGACCCGCTTCCCGGCGAGGTCGTCGATGCCCGTCGCGGCCGAGTCGCGCGTGACCAGCACCTTCTGCCCGGCGTGCAGGTACTCGGCGGAGAAGGCGATGGAGTCCCAGCGCTCGCAGTTCATGGTGAACGTGCGGGCCACCAGGTCGACCTCGTGGTTGGTCAGCACGTCGAGCCGCTGTGCCGAGGTGATCACGCGGAACTGCAGGCGGTTCGGGTCGCCGTCGAAGATCGCCGCCGAGATCGCGTGCAGGACGTCGATGTCGAAGCCCTCGATCTGGCCCGACAGGGGGTTGCGCGCGCCCATCAGCAGCGTGTCGGCGGAGACCCCGACGACGAGCGCGCCGCGGGACCGGATGGCGTCCACGGTCGGCGCGGCCCCGCCGTCGGGCGCGTACGAGGTCGTGGCGTCGTCGCACTCGGTCGCGGCGGGGGCCGCGGCCGTGGCC
>NZ_JBFULZ010000037.1:0-26507 GCF_054049635.1 Cellulomonas sp. P5_C6
GGCAGGCCGTGCGGGTGGCCGGCAGCGGGGCCGCCGCTCCCGTCGAGCTGCCGCCCGGGATCGCGGTCCTGTGGCGCACCCCGACCGAGGGGCGGCCCGGACCCCGCCCGGGCCTGACCCTGGAGCAGATCGCCGACGCGGGGATCGCGCTCGCCGACGCCGAGGGGATCGACTCGGTCTCCATGGCCCGGCTGGCCGAGTCGCTGGGCTTCACGACGATGTCGCTGTACCGCTACGTCTCGTCCAAGGACGAGGTGCTGAGCCTCATGTCCGACCGCGCCGCCGGGCGCCCGCCGGTCCTGGGTCCCGAGGTGGGCGGCTGGCGCGAGCAGCTCGAGCTGATCCTCGCCGTGCAGCAGCCGATCCTGCACGCGCACCCGTGGCTGGCCCGGACGACGACCGTGCTGCACGCCGTCGGACCGGGCCGGCTGGCGTGGATGGAGGGCATGCTCGCCGCGCTCGCGGGCACGCCGCTGTCCGAGCGGCAGAAGGTCGGCGCGATCGGCCTGCTGGCCACGCACTCCCTGGACCAGCTGCGCGTCACCGAGGAGCTGACCGGGAGCAGGCGCACCGCCGCGATCGGCACGGCCGAGGGCGCCGACGAGTCCCCGGACCTGGGCGACCTCATCGGCGCGCTCGCCTCCCCGACCTCCCACCCCGCGCTGCTGCAGGCGGCCGCCGCGGGTGCCTTCTCGTTCGGTCCCGACGACCGGGCCGCCGACGCGGACGCCCTGGACTTCGGGACCACCCTGATCCTCGACGGCATCGAGCGGCTCATCGCGCTGGCGACCCCCACGGACTGAGCCGCCCACAGCCCCGGCTGTCCACTCGGGTCGGGATCGGTGTCGGGGGCGAGGGGCAGACTCGGCGCATGACCTCGCCCGACGTCCCGATCACCGGCCGCTGCTTCGGCGACGGCACCCCGCTCTACGAGCAGTACCACGACGAGGAGTGGGGCCGGCCCGTGCACGACGAGCACGCGCTCTTCGAGCGGTTCGCGCTCGAAGGCTTCCAGTCCGGCCTCGCGTGGATCACGGTGCTCCGCAAGCGGCCCGCGTTCCGGACGGCGTTCGCGGGTTTCGACCCGGAGCTGGTCGCGGCGTTCGGCGACGACGACGTCGCCCGGCTGATGGCCGACGCGGGCATCGTGCGCAACCGCGCCAAGATCGAGGCGACCATCGCCAACGGGCGCGCGCTGCGGGAGCTGCACGCCGGCGGGGGCACCCTGGACGCGGTCCTGTGGTCGCACGCGCCCGACCGCAGCGGGTACGTCAGGCCTCTGACCTGGGCCGGCGTCCCGGCGCAGACCGACGAGTCGCGCGCGCTCGCCAAGGAGCTGAAGTCGCTCGGCTTCCGGTTCGTCGGACCGATCACGGCGTACGCGGCGATGCAGGCCTGCGGGGTCGTCGACGACCACCTGGCGACATGCCCGTCGGCCGCCTCGACTCACCCGTCGGAGTGACCATTACTCCTGCCGGGTGACGCTGCCGCGGGGGTCTCGGAACCGAGTCTGACGCGGACTACAGTGCCGCCCATGACGGAGATCCCCGACCACGACGCCCGGCGTGATGCCGTGCGCGCGGCGGCCGAGGCTCTGACGGACAACGTCGTCCCCGACGCCGGGATCCTCGCGGCGGTCCAGGACGGGCTGCTGTCCGTCCCCGCCGGCTCCCCCAACTCCTGGTTCGACGTGCCGTCGCAGCGCAGCCGCATGCAGACCGGCACCCTTTCCCCTCGCCGCCCGCACTGACGGACGCGCGCGGCGAGCCGCACTCGGCTCCGCGCTGCCTGTAGCGCGATCCCGGCGTCGACGCCGGGCAGTCGACCGACGGACGCCGTCGTCTCACGGGTCGAGCATGGTTGCCCAGCATGTGATCGGCGGTCTAGCATCGCGCCTACCATCCAGAGCGGCCGAGAGACCTGGCTCGACGACGCCGCAGCAACCCCCCTCCCCGCCGAGGGTGTGGGTGCTTCCGCCAGGGACGATGGAGTGAGCAATGTCCCCGCAGACCACGTGTCCCCGCACCGCACCGGTGCAGACCACCCCACGGATCGCGCCGTGAGCGCCGCCACCGTGGAGCCCCGCACGCCCGGACTGCACGCCGCGCCGGCCGCACGCGCGCACACCGCGAACGACCGCCCGACCATCTCGTTCGAGCTGTTCCCGCCGCGCAACCCCGACGCCGCGCCCCGCCTGTGGGCCACCATCCGCGCGCTCGAGGCCGTCCACCCGGACTTCGTGTCCGTGACCTACGGCGCCTCGGGCAAGACCCGGGTCACCACGCGCGCGCTGGTCCGTCGGTTGCTGCGTGAGACGACGCTCAACCCGATCGCGCACCTGACCTGCGTCGGGACCTCGCGCGCGGAGATCACGGAGATCGTCGAGGAGTTCCTCGACGAGGGCCTCCGCTCGTTCCTCGCGCTGCGCGGCGACCCGCCGTCCGACCAGAGCGGCTGGGAGGCCCACCCCGACGGCCTGCAGACGGCCGGCGAGCTGGTCGAGCTGCTGCGCGACATCGAGGCCCAGCGCTGCGCGGACAGCCCCTCGCAGGCGGTCCGGGCGCGCGTGCGTCCGTTGTCGGTCGCCGTGGCGGCGTTCCCGCGCGGCAACCACGCCACGGGGGGCACCCGCGCGCAGGACGTCGCGTCGCTGCTGGCCAAGCAGCAGGCCGGCGCCGACTTCGCGATCACGCAGGTCTTCTTCGACGCGGACGACTACCTGGGTATCGTGGCGGAGGCCCGCGAGGCCGGGGTGACCATCCCGATCATCCCGGGCATCATCCCGACCACGGACCCGGCCAGGCTGCTGCGGGTGCAGGAGCTGACCGGCGTCCCCGTGCCGGAGAGCCTCCTGGACCTGCTCGGCTCCGCCGACGACGAGCTCGACCGCCACCGCCGGGGAATCCGCGCCAGCGTCGACCTGGTCAACGGCGTCCTGGACGGCGGAGCGCCCGGCGTCCACCTGTACACGTTCAACCAGCACCATGCCGCACTTGACCTGCTCGAGGGTGCACACCTCGACGGCGGAGCTCGGACAGCTCCCGACCTGGCCGGATGGCCGCAGGACACGGCACCCGCCCGACCCCCGAGGGACTGAGAACCAGATGAGCACTCCAACCTTCCCCGCCAGCTCCGTGCTCGGCTACCCCCGCATCGGCCCGCGCCGCGAGCTCAAGAAGGCCCTCGAGGCGTTCTGGGCCGGCCGCACCACCGCCGACGAGGTCGAGGCCACCGCCGCGGACCTGCGCAAGCGCACCCGCACCCGCCTGGCCGAGCTGGGCCTGGCCACCGACGTGCCGGCCATCCCGAGCGCGTTCTCGTTCTACGACCACGTGCTCGACGCGACGGCCGTCGTCGGTGCCGTCCCGGCCCGCTTCGCGGACGTCGTCGGCGCCGACGGTGCGCTGGACCTCGCCGGGTACTCGACCGTGGCCCGTGGCCGCGGCGACGACCTCCCGCTCGAGATGACCAAGTGGTTCGACACCAACTACCACTACCTGGTCCCCGAGATCGGTCCGGAGACCGAGTTCCGGTACGCCAGCAACCGCCCCGTGCGGGAGTTCCAGGAGGCCCTGGCGGACGGCGTGCTCACGCGCCCCGTCATCGTCGGCCCCGTCACCTACCTCGCCCTGGCMAAGGCCACCGAGGACGCCCCCGAGGGCTTCGCGCCCATCGACCGCCTGGCCGACCTGCTGCCCGTCTACGCCGCGCTGCTGACGGACCTCGCGGCCGCCGGCGCCACGTGGGTGCAGCTGGAGGAGCCCGCGCTGGTCTCCGACTCGATCGCCGTGCCGGCCGAGCAGCTGCTCGCGTCCGTCATCGAGGCGTACCGCGCGCTCGCCACCGACCTGGCCCGCCCGGAGCGTCCGGCCATCCTCGTCGCGGCGCCGTACGGCGACCTCGGCGCGGCGTTCCCGGTGCTCGCCGCCACGGACATCGAGGCCATCGGCATCGACCTGGTCCGCGGCCACGCGCCGACGGAGTCCGTCCCGGGCCTGGAGACCAAGACGCTGGTCGCCGGCGTGATCGACGGCCACAACATCTGGCGCGCCGACCTGGACGCCAAGCTGGCCGTCCTCGAGCAGCTCGAGGGCCTCGGCGCCGCCGCGGTGACCGTCGGCACCTCGACGTCGCTGTTCCACGTCCCGCACACCACGGGCGACGAGCCCAACCTCGACGCCACGCTCACGACCTGGCTCGCCTTCGCCGACGAGAAGGTCGTCGAGGTCGTCACGCTGGCCGAGGGCCTGACGGAGGGCCGCGAGGCCATCCACGAGCAGCTGCTCGCGGCGACCGACGCGGTCAACTCGCGCCGCACGGCGCCCGGCGTCGTCAACCCGGCCGTCCGCGACCGCGTGGCCGCCCTCGACGAGGCCGCGTTCAGCCGCGGTCCGTTCGACGAGCGCAAGGTCGCCCAGGCGGCCCGGCTCAACCTGCCGCCGCTGCCGACGACGTCCATCGGCTCGTTCCCGCAGACCACCGAGATCCGCACGGCCCGCGCCGCCTTCGGCAAGGGCGAGCTGACCGAGGAGCAGTACGACGACGAGATGAAGGCGGAGATCCGCCGCGTCGTCGAGCTGCAGGAGAAGATCGGCTTCGACGTGCTCGTGCACGGCGAGCCCGAGCGCAACGACATGGTCCAGTACTTCGCGGAGAACCTCGACGGGTTCGCCGTGACGCAGAACGGCTGGGTCCAGTCCTACGGCTCGCGCTGCACGCGCCCGTCGATCCTGTGGGGCGACGTCTCGCGGCCCAAGCCGATCACGGTCGAGTGGTCGTCCTACACGCAGTCGCTGACCGAGAAGCCGGTCAAGGGCATGCTCACCGGTCCGGTCACCATCCTCGCGTGGTCGTTCGTCCGCGACGACCAGCCGCTGGGTGACACCGCCAACCAGGTCGGCCTGGCCCTGCGCGACGAGATCGCCGACCTCGAGGCCGCCGGCATCGCCGTCATCCAGGTGGACGAGCCCGCGCTGCGCGAGCTGCTTCCCCTGCGCGTCGAGGACCACCCGGCGTACCTCGACTGGTCGGTCCGGTCGTTCCGGCTGTCCACGGCCGGCGTCCGCCCCGACACGCAGATCCACACGCACCTGTGCTACTCGGAGTTCGGCGAGATCATCGGCGCGATCGACGGCCTGGACGCCGACGTGACGTCGATCGAGGCCGCCCGCTCGAAGATGGAGATCCTCGGCGACATCTCGGCGGCCGGCTACCCGCGCGGCATCGGCCCGGGCGTCTACGACATCCACTCGCCGCGCGTGCCCAGCGAGGCCGAGGTCGAGGAGCTGCTCACCGAGGCGGTCAAGGCCATCGCGGTCGACCAGCTCTGGGTCAACCCGGACTGCGGCCTGAAGACCCGCCGGTACGAGGAGGTCGCCCCGTCCCTGGAGCACATCCTCGCGGCGACCCGGACGGTCCGCGCGACCCTCTGACCCGACTCGACGGCCCCGGACACCCTCGGCGGTGTCCGGGGCCGTCGTGCGTCCTAGGGTCGGACGGGTGACGATCTTCGACACCGTCCCCCTCGACCAGCTCCGCCGCCGGACCAGCGAGAAGTGGCGGGCCTACCCTCCCGACGTCCTGCCGCTGTTCGTCGCGGAGATGGACGTCCCGCAGCCCGAGCCGGTGATCCGGGCCGTGCACGACGCCGTGCGGACCGGTGACACCGGGTACCCGCACGGCCGCGCCTTCGCCCAGGTCCTGGCCGACTTCGCGCGGGAGCGCTGGGGCTGGGAGATCGACGCGGCGGCCTGCCGGCTGGCGTCCGACGTCATGGTCGGCGTGGTCGAGGCGCTGCGGCTGGTGACCGACCTGGGCGACGCCGTCGTCATCAACCCGCCGGTGTACCCGCCGTTCCGCGCGTTCGTCGAGCACGCCGGGCGCGATGTCGTCGCTGCACCTCTCGGCCCGGACGGCCGGCTGGACCTCGACGTGCTCGACCGCGCGTTCGCCGAGGCCCGGGCGCACGGCCCACGGCCCGCGTACCTGCTGTGCCACCCGCACAACCCCACCGGCACCCTCCACACCGCTGCGGAGCTCCGGGCGGTCGGCGAGCTCGCCAGGTACCACGGGGTGCGCGTGGTCGCCGACGAGATCCACGCCCCGCTCGTCCCGACGCGCGCCGACGGCACCCGCCCGCCGTTCGTGCCCACGACCACCGTGATCCCGGACGCCCTGGCGCTGCACTCGGCGTCCAAGGCGTTCAACCTCGCGGGCCTGCGGGTCGCCGTGATCGTGCCCGGACCGGACGCGGTGGCCGACCTGGCCCGGCAGTCCTGGGTCGTCGGCGACGGCGTGATGCACCTGGGCGTGGTCGCGGAGTCGGCGGCCTACGGCGAGTGCGGCGCGTGGCTCGACGAGGTGGTGGACGGCCTCGGGCAGAACCAGCGGCTCCTCGCCGCGCTGCTCGCCGAGCGCGTCCCGGACGCGGTCTGGTCGCCGCCCGAGGCGACCTACCTCGCGTGGATCGACCTCCGCGCGGTCCCGGCGGTCCGCGCGGGCGAGGATCCCGCCCGACGCGTCCTGGACCGGGGTCGTCTCGCGCTCAACTCGGGCCCGACGTTCGGCGACGAGGGAGCCGGCTTCGTGCGGCTCAACCTGGCCGCGTCGACGTCGACGCTCACCGACGCCGTCGACCGGATGGCCCTCGCGCTGGCCGACTGAGATCGATTCGTGACCATCCGTCCGCCGTCGGGGCTCATGTCCACCCCACGCACGTGCCGATCTGACGGGAGCGAGCCCACGAGGCCCGCACCTACGACGATGTAGTGGAGACACACGTGACGAAGTGCGACGAGTGCAGCTCTGCTGTGCAGGTGTGCGAGCGGTGCGACGGAGCCGGCAAGAAGCGCTGGTCGGGGGAGTGCAGCTACTGCCGCGGGACAGGCAATCTCTGCATGAAGAACTCGAACCACCGCTGGTGATCTGAGGCGTCGGGGCTCAGCCGCGCTGGCTGACCCGGACGTAGGTGCGGGCGAGGTGATCGACGATGCGGACGTCCGCGTCGAGCCACGGGACGTCGTGCCACTGGTGCAGGGCCAGCCACCGCAGCTCGTCGTGCTCGACGAGCGGTTCGGCCGTGCCCTCGACGACCTCGGCGAGCCAGATGCGCATCACGTACTCGTCCGACAGCCGCCACATGCCGGCGTCGGGGCCGACGAGCTCGACGCCGAGACCGATCCGCACACCGAGCTCCTCGCGGATCTCCCGGTGCAGGGCGTCCTCCGGCGACTCGTCTCCGTCCACCTTGCCGCCGGGGAACTCCCAGCGGCCGGCCAGTCGCGCCGGCACTGCTCGGCGTGCGGCCAACAGCTCACGAGGGTCGTCCAGGTCGTCCACGATCGCGGCGGCCACGACGAGCACAGGTGAGGTCATGCGGTGAGTCTGCCAGGCCCGCGTCGAGCGCGGCCGGCGACCCGGGGACGGCCCGGTGTCTTGAGCCGTCGGGTCACGATCAGCGGATGCCGTGCGCGACGGCCCAGGCGACGGCCTCGGCCCGCGTGGAGACGCCGATCTTGCGGTAGACGCTGCGCACCTGCGACTTCACGGTGTTGCGGGTAACGAAGAGCCGCGTGGCGATCTCCTCGAGGGTGACGTCCTCGGCGAGCTCCGCCAGCACCACCCGCTCGCGGCGCGTCAGTGCGTCGTTCGAGAGACCGACGGTCCTGCTCGTCTCCAACATGCTCATGGTGTCCTCCGGTGTGCTGCGTGACCCGGGGGGTCCGGGTCGTCACGCTCTGGGCTGCGTACCGGATGAGAGAGGGCTGGTCGTGAGCCATGACGCCACTTCCAGCAATCTCCTCATGCGCGGGTTCCCCCCCGCCATGCGCCCGATCGCGCCTGCCACCCACAATGAACGCCGCCTGCGTCTGCTGATACGCCGAACGTGTGAGCACCGACGGGTTTTCACCCGGACGGCTGATCAGCATGGCGGACGAAGCGTACGAATGAGTAACGGATGCGTTACCGCTGAGGTTCACCCCGCGTTCTGCGCGGTGTACTCCTCGGCGGTGAGCAGCGGACCGGTCGACGTGACGTCGACCTTGAGGAGCCAGCCCTCTCCGAACGGGTCTGAGTTGACCACCGACGGGTCGTCGACGGCGGCCTGGTTGACCTCGACGACCGTGCCGGAGACCGGGGAGTACAGCTCGGAGACCGACTTGGTCGACTCGATCTCGCCGACGACCGCGCCGGCGATGATCTCCTCGCCGACGGCGGGGAGCTCGAGGTAGACGATGTCGCCGAGCGCGTCTGCCGCGATCCCGGTGATGCCGACGGTCGCGGGGGCGCCGTCATCCAGCCATTCGTGCTCGACCGTGTAGTGCAGGTGGGTGGGCAGCTCCGCGGACATGTGAGGCTCCTGTCGGTACTTCTCTAGGGCTTGGTCTACCGGGGTCGGCGGTAGAAGGGAAGAGGAACCACCCGGACGGGTTCGAAGCGTCCGCGCACGTCAACCGCGAGCTCGGTGCCGGGAGCACTGAGCTCGGGGGTCACGTAGGCCATCGCCACGGGGTGCCCGAGGGTCGGAGACGGTGCTCCGGAGGTGACGGTACCGACCGCGACGGCGTCGGCGGACGTCCCGCTCATCACCGGGTAGCCGTGCCGGGCGGCGCGGCGGCCGAGCCCCTCGAGCCCGACGAGCACGCGTGCCGGCTCGGAGTCGGCGCGGCCGGCGAGGGCGTCCCGGCCCACGAACGGGAGCGGCCGGCCCTCGTCGTCGACCTTGTCCAGCTTCACCACGCGACCCAGGCCGGCGTCGTGCGGCGTGGTCGAGCGGTCGAGCTCGTTGCCGTACAGCGGCATGCCGGCCTCGAGGCGGAGGCTGTCGCGCGCGGACAGGCCGGCCGGGACCAGCCCGAACGGCTCGCCGGCCGCGAGGAACGCCTGCCACAGGGCGGGGGCGAGCGCGGCGTCGAGGAAGAACTCGAAGCCGTCCTCGCCCGTGTAGCCGGTGCGGGCGACGAAGACCGGCTTGCCCTCGAACGTCATCGGGATCGCCGCGTAGTACTTGAGCGTCTCGGCGTCGTGCCCGGCCTCGGCCAGCCCTTCGGTGGCGCGCAGGATCTCGAGCGCGCGGGGGCCCTGCACGGCGATGAGGGCGGTCTGCGGGGAGCGGTCCTCGACCACGACGTCGAACCCGACGGTCCGCTCGGCGAAGGCCGCGAGGACGGTGGCGTGGTTCGACGCGTTGGCGACGACCATGAAGGTGTCCTCGGTGTCGCGGTAGACGATCAGGTCGTCGACGACCCCGCCGTCCTCCGCGCAGATCATCGTGTAGCGCGCGCCGAGCAGGCGCAGGGCGGAGAGGTTGCCGACGAGCGCGTAGTCGAGGAACGCGCCGGCGTCCGGACCGCTGACCGCGATCTCGCCCATGTGCGACAGGTCGAACAGGCCCGCCGCCGTCCGGACCGCCGTGTGCTCGGCGATGTCGGACGTGTAGCGCAGCGGCATCTGCCAACCGGCAAAGCTGGTGAGGGCGGCGCCCAGGGCGACGTGCTCGTCGTTGAGCGGGCTGTGCCTGTCGACGATGCTGGTGTCCATGTCCTTGGTCTCTCTCACTAGGCGTAGGCCTCGATGGGCGGGCAGGAGCAGACCAGGTTGCGGTCGCCGTGCGCGCCGTCGATCCGGCGGACCGGCGGCCAGTACTTGCCCTCGCGCAGCGCGGCGACCGGGAAGGCGGCGAGCTCGCGCGGGTAGGCGTGGTCCCACACGTCGGCGCTGAGGGCCGCCGCGGTGTGCGGCGCGTGCCGCAGCGGGGAGTCCGCGACGGGCCAGCGACCGGCCTCGACGGCGTCGATCTCCCCGCGGATGGCGACGAGGGCGTCGACGAACCGGTCGAGCTCGGCCAGGTCCTCCGACTCGGTGGGCTCCACCATGAGMGTSCCGGCSACSGGGAACGACAGAGTCGGCGCGTGGAACCCGTAGTCCATGAGCCGCTTGGCGACGTCCTCGGCGGTCACCCCGGTSTCCTTGGTGATGTCCCGCAGGTCGAGGATGCACTCGTGCGCGACCAGGCCGTTSGGGCCSGTGTAGAGSACCGGGWAGTGCCCCGACAGGCGCGTGGCCAGGTAGTTCGCCGCGAGGACGGCGGTCTCGGTGGCCGATGTGAGGCCGTCGGGACCCATGAGCGCGACGTAGGCCCAGGAGATCGGGAGGATGCCGGCAGAGCCCCAGGGGKCCGCGCTGACCGGCGCCACGGTGTTCTGCGCGGCCGTCGCCGGCGTCGGGTCGCCCGGCAGGAACGGCGCGAGGTGGGCCGCGACCGCGACCGGGCCGACGCCGGGGCCGCCGCCGCCGTGCGGGATGCAGAACGTCTTGTGCAGGTTCAGGTGGCTCACGTCGCCGCCGATCTCGCCCGGGCGGGCCAGGCCGACGAGGGCGTTGAGGTTGGCGCCGTCGATGTACACCTGGCCACCGGCCTCGTGTACGAGCTCGCAGACCGTGCGCACTCCCTCCTCGTAGACGCCGTGCGTCGAGGGGTAGGTGATCATGATCGCGGCGACCTGGGGGCCGTGCTGGTCGAGCTTGGCGCGCAGGTCGTCGAGGTCGATCGAGCCGTCGTCGGCGGTCGCGACCACCACGACGCGCATGCCCGCGAGCGCCGCGGACGCCGCGTTGGTGCCGTGCGCCGAGGCCGGGATGAGGCAGACGTCGCGCGTGTCGCCGCGGCTCGCGTGGTACCCGTGGATGGCCAGCAGGCCGGCCAGCTCGCCCTGCGACCCCGCGTTCGGCTGCACCGAGACGGCCGCGTAGCCGGTGATCTCGGCCAGCCAGTCCTGCAGCTCGGTGACCAGCTCGGCGTAGCCCGTGGTCTGGTCGGTGGGGGCGTACGGGTGGATGGTGGCGAACTCGGGCCAGGAGATCGGCTCCATCTCGGCCGTCGCGTTGAGCTTCATGGTGCACGAGCCCAGCGGGATCATCGTGCGGTCCAGCGCCAGGTCCTTGTCCGACAGGCGTCGCAGGTAGCGCAGCATCGCGGTCTCGGACCGGTGCAGGTGGAAGACCGGGTGCTGCAGGTACGCGGTGGTCCGGCGCAGGTTCGCGGGGAGCGCGTCCCCGTCGCCGAGCCCGACGAACCCGAACGCGTAGGCGCCGTCCTCGTCGGCGTCGAGCGTCGTCACCCCGGCCGCCGCGAAGGCCAGCACGATGCGCAGCAGGTGGTCGCTGCTGGTCCGCTCGTCGCAGGCGATCTGCACGTGGTCGGCGTCGGGCGCCCAGAGGTTCACACCGGCCTGCGCGGCCTGCGCGACGACCTCGCGGGCCTTGCCCGGGACGACCGTGCGGACCGTGTCGAAGAAGGTGTCGTGCTCGACCGTGACGCCGACGCCCGCGAGCAGCTCGGCCAGGCCGGCGGCGTGCGCGTGCACGGTCGATGCGATCGCCCGCAGCCCGTCGGGCCCGTGGTAGACCGCGTACATCGACGCGACGATGGCCAGCAGCGCCTGCGCCGTGCAGATGTTGCTGGTGGCCTTCTCGCGGCGGATGTGCTGCTCGCGCGTCTGCAACGCGAGGCGGTAGGCACGGGCGCCGTCGGCGTCGATCGAGACCCCGACCAGCCGACCGGGGAGCATCCGCTCGAGGCCGTTGCGGACCGCCATGAACGCCGCGTGCGGGCCGCCGCCGAAGAGCGGGACCCCGAAGCGCTGGGCCGAGCCGACGGACACGTCGGCGCCGAGCTCGCCGGGGGAGGTGAGCAGCGTGAGCGCGAGCAGGTCCGCGGCCACGGTGACCAGGCCCCCGCGCGCCTTGGTCGCCTCGATGACGGGTCGCAGGTCGCGGACACGGCCCGACGCCCCCACCTGCTGGACCACGACGCCGATGAGGTCACCTTCGACCTCGGGCAGCCCGTCCGTCAGGTCCGCGACGACGACCGGCAGGCCGATGGCCTCCGCGCGGCCGACCGTGACGGCGAGCGACTGGCCGAACAGGTCGGCGTCGAGGACGACCGTGCCGGCCTTGCCCCGGGCCGCGCGCCACATCAGGGCGACGGCCTCGGCGACGGCGGTGGCCTCGTCGAGGAGCGAGGCGTTGGCCAGGTCGAGGCCCGTGAGGTCGGTGACCATCGTCTGGAAGTTGAGCAGCGCCTCGAGCCGGCCCTGCGAGATCTCCGGCTGGTACGGCGTGTAGGCGGTGTACCAGGCGGGGGACTCGAGCACGTTGCGGCGGATGACGGCCGGCGTGATCGTGTCGGAGTACCCCTGGCCGATCATCTGCGTCATCACGCGGTTCTTGCCGGCGATCGTGCGCAGAGCGGCGAGCACCTCCTCCTCGGAGCGCGCGGCCGGCAGGTCGAGCGGCCGGTCCGTGCGGATGCTCGCGGGGACGGCGGCGTCGACCAGCTCGTCGAGGGACTGGTAGCCGACGACGGAGAGCATGTGGGCCGTCTCGCCGCCGCGGGGGCCGATGTGCCGGTCCGCGAAGTTCTCGGCCGCCGGCGTGTGCTCGACGCTGGTGAACGCGACGGAGTCGTGCGAGGGGTCCAGGTGGACCGCAGGGACGCCGTTCACGACGGCGGTGGCCAACGAGCTGAGATCGGTCACGAGCTGCTCCGCAGGGGTCGTCCGGACATGCCGGGACGGTGGGTGGGCTCCCCGCTCTGTCACCTGCACCCGTGCGTGCGTGCACGCACGTGCAGACCTGAGAGTTTTGCCGGTCCGCCTGTCGGGGCGCGCCGGCTTGCACCGTCGGTGGGACCTGCCCCCCGAGGGAGGGCCGGGCCGCTTTCCAGAGTTGCCTCGCCGTGGCGGTACAGGGGCCTGAGAGATTCCCGGGGAGGATTGCTCCTTCGGCGCCCCGCACGTTCTGCGGGAGCTCTCCCGCCGCGGTTCGAGCAGCATGTGAAGTTGTGCGCCCAGCGTACCCGCCGCTGTCCAGGGTGCCGTTCGTCCATCCCCGCGCCGCCCGCTCGTGCGTACATTGGCCCGGTGCAGCAGAGCCACGCGAGAGCCGTGATCGCCGCCGTCATCGTCGTGTCCGACCGCTCCGCCACGGGCGAGCGTCCCGACGCCTCCGGGCCGGCCGCCGTGTCCCGGTTGCTCGCGGCCGGGTACAGCGCGGCGGACCTCTCGGTGGTGCCCGACGGTGCGCGCTCGGTCGAAGGGGCGCTCCGCGCGGCGATCGACGGTGGAGCCCGGCTCGTGGTCACGTCCGGTGGCACCGGCGTGGGGCCGCGGGACCGTACGCCCGAGGGCACCCGCCCGGTCATCGACCGCGAGCTGCCGGGGATCGGCGAGCTGCTGCGGCGCGACGGGTCCCGGACCGTGCCGACAGCCGTCCTGTCGCGCGGCATCGCGGGCGTGACCGACGGCGGCGCCCTCATCGTCAATCTGCCCGGGTCGCCGGCCGGGGTCACCGAGGGCCTCGACGTGCTGCTGCCCCTGGTGGACCACGTGCTSGACCAGCTGGCGGGCGGGGACCACCGATGATCGCGCGCGTCGTCGACGAGCCTCTCGACCTGCAGTTTCACGTGGAACACGTGAGCGGTCCGCGGGTCGGTGCGGTCGCCACGTTCGTCGGCCTGGTGCGCGACCACGACCCGTCCGTCGAGGGGCGCGTGGTCGGTCTCGACTACTCGGCGCACCCGTCGGCAGCCGACGTGCTCGAGCGGATCGCACGCGCCGCCCTCACCGACGACGTCCTCGGCATCGCCGTCAGCCACCGGGTCGGCCACCTGGCCGTCGGCGAGGCCGCCATCGTCGCCGCCGTCGCGACGAGCCACCGGGCGGAGGCGTTCGACGTCTGCCGTGCGCTGGTCGAGACGGTCAAGGCCGAGCTGCCGGTGTGGAAGCGTGAGGTGCTGGAGGACGGTTCGCACGTATGGGTGGGGATGGCATGACGGAGCAGCTGGTCGACCGGTTCGGGCGCGTGCACCGCGACCTGCGGATCTCGCTGACCGACCGCTGCTCGCTGCGCTGCACCTACTGCATGCCGGCCGACGGCGTCCCGTGGCTGGCGCGGTCGACCATGCTCAGCACCGACGAGATCGTGCACGTGGCACGCGTGGGCGTGGAGCTGGGCATCGAGGAGATCCGGCTGACCGGCGGCGAGCCCCTGCTGCGCGTCGACATCGTCGACGTCGTGCGCCGGCTCACCGCGCTGACCGGCCCCGCCGGGAGCCCCGAGGTGTCGCTGACGACGAACGCGCTGCGCCTGCCCGGGCTCGCCTCCGAGCTCAAGGACGCCGGGCTGTCCCGCGTGAACATCAGCCTGGACACCCTGGACCGGCAGAAGTTCCAGCAGCTGACCCGCCGCGACAAGCTGGTCGAGACGCTGGCCGGCGTCGCCGCCGCCGACGCTGCGGGGCTGCACCCCGTGAAGATCAACGCGGTGGCCATGCGCGGGGTGAACGACGACGAGGTGGTCGCGCTGACGCGGTTCGCCGTCGAGCGCGGGTACCAGATGCGGTTCATCGAGCAGATGCCGCTGGACGCAGGGCACACCTGGGACCGGACCGAGATGGTCACGCAGGCGGAGATCCTGTCGCGGCTGACCGCCGAGTTCGAGCTGACCGAGGTGCCCGGACGCGGGGCTGCGCCGGCCGAGCTCTGGTACGTCGACGGCGGCCCGGCCACCGTCGGCGTCATCGCCTCGGTCACCGCACCCTTCTGCGGGGCGTGCGACCGGCTACGGCTCACGGCCGACGGGCAGCTGCGTGCATGCCTGTTCTCGCAGACGGAGACCAACGTGCGGGACCTGCTCCGGGGGGAGACGCCGACGGTCGACGGCGGCGCCCTGGGGATCGGCCCGGGGCAGGCGACGCGGATCGGGACCACGGCCCCCGCCCGGCCCGCACCGACCCCGGCGGACGTCGACACGGCGCTGGCCGACGCCTACCGCCGCTGCCTGGCGGGCAAGAAGGCCGGTCACGACATCGACGACCCGAGCTTCCTGCAGCCCGACCGCCCGATGAGCGCGATCGGCGGCTAGGGCTCAGCCGCCGGCGAAGGGCGGGAGCACGTCCAGCGTGGCACCGGCGGGCACCAGGTCGTCGCCCTCGACCCGCGACCCGTCGGCGAGCAGTGCGCACCGACCCAGCACGTGGTCGAGGCCGGGTCCGTGCGCGGCGACCATCGCGGCCCTGACCTGGGCGGCAGAACCGGCGGCCAGCTGTTCGGTGTCGACCCCGGCGGCCTCCGCGGCGGCGGCGAAGTAGCGGACGGTGATCACTGCTCGGCGGTCCAGGCCTGCGCGCGGCCCTCGATCCAGGCGAGGACGTCGGACGGGTTCGAGCTCGCCGCCGCCAGGCCCGCGACGAACATCGTCACGGGGACGGCGGGCCGGGCGACCTGGTGGGCGACGTCCGACGCCACCTCGAGCAGGCGGTCGATGTCGACCAGCTCGCGCTCGACGCCGAGCGCCGCGGTGATCTGGTCGATCCAGGCGGGCAGGTCGGCGCCGGGGGCGCGGCGCGGGTCGTCGGTCATGGTCCGATCCTGTCACCGAGCTCCGCGTCCAGGCGCTCGACGTCCGCCCAGGTGTCCGCGTCGGCGGCGGCGTCCGCCGTGTCCGGGACGTCGACCAGCCGCAGCAGGGCCACGAGCTGCCGCATCGACGCTCCGTGCGTCTCCGGGAGCGCGGCGAGGGCGCGAGCGAGAGCATCGGCACGGTAGACGGCCACCAGGTGCTGCGGGTGGCCGTCGGCGCTGACCAGTCGGGCGCCGTCGACCCCGTCGCCCCGCGCAGCGGCGAGCAGCACCGGCAGGGCCGACCCGGCGCGCGGCACGTCGCAAGCCAGCACGGCGACGAGGTCCGCGGAGCCGTCGGCGGCGAGGAACGCGAGCCCCGCCGCCAGACCCGCCACCGGGCCGCCGTCGGGCGGGTCCTCCAGCGCGGTGGGGATGCCGGGACGAGCGAGCTCCGCGGGTCCGACGACGACGATCCGGGCCGCAGCCGCGACGGCCAGGAGCGCGTGGTCCAGCAGGGCCCGGCCGCCGACGACGACCTCGGGCTTGCTCGCGCCCCCCAGGCGTCGACCGCGCCCGCCCGCGAGGACGACGGCATCGAACGGGCCCGCGGTCGGGCCGCCGCTGCCCTCCGCGGTCATGCCCCGCGTCGCCAGTCGCCCGACCGGCCGCCGGACTTCGCCTCGAGCTGGACGTCGGTGATGCGCACGGACTTGTCGAGGCCCTTGACCATGTCGACCACCGCGAGCGCGGCGACCGAGACCGCCGTGAGCGCCTCCATCTCCACGCCGGTGCGGTCCGCCGTGCGGACGGTCGCGGTGATCGAGACGCCGTCGTCGGTGAGCTCGAGGTCCACGACGACCCCGTGCACCCCGATCACGTGCGCGAGGGGCAGCAGCTCGGGGGTGCGCTTGGCGGCGGCGATGCCCGCGATGCGCGCGACCGCGAGGACGTCGCCCTTGGGCACGGTGCCGTCCCGCAGCGCCGCGACGACCCCGGGTCCGCAGGTCACCCGGCCGGTCGCCGTGGCCGAGCGGACCGTCGGCTGCTTCGCGGTGACGTCGACCATGCGGGCGTGCCCGGCGGCGTCGAGGTGCGTGAACTGCTCGGTCATGGGCTCACCTTCAGGACGGTCACGCGGTCGCCGGGGGCGACCCGGTCGACCTCGGCGGGGATGACGGCGAGGCCCTCGGCCTGCACCAGGCGCGCGACGAGGTGCGACCCGGAGCCGGCCGCGGTCGCGCGGACCACCCGGTCGGCGGCCACCCAGCGCACGGGCATCAGCTGCGCGCGGCCGGGCGGGGTGGTCCATCCCTCGTCGGCCACCACCGAGACCGTGGCGCGCTCGACGTCGACCAGCCCGCGCATCCGCTGCAGGGCGGGCCGCACGAACATCTCGAACGAGGCGAACGAGCTCACCGGGTTGCCCGGCAGCGTGACGATCGGGGTGCCGCCGGGCAGTCGGCCGAGGCCCTGGGGCTTGCCGGGCTGGACGGCGACAGCGACGAACTCGACGTCCGGCTCGTCGGCCAGCGCCGCCTTGACCACGTCGTACGCGCCGACGCTGACGCCGCCCGACGTGACGATCATGTCGACCTCGTCGTCCGTGTCGAGGCTGTGCAGCAGGGTGCGCAGGGTCGGGACGTCGTCCGGCACCGGGCCCAGGCGCAGCGCGACGCCGCCGGCCTCCCGGACCGCGGCGGCCAGGAGCCACGAGTTCGAGTCGGGCAGCTGACCGCGGTGCAGGGGGTTGCCGGGCGCGACGAGCTCGTCGCCGGTCGAGATCACCGCGACCCTCGGTCGCCGGTGCACGCGCACGGTCGGGTGGCCCAGCGAGGCGACGGCGGCGATCGCGGCGGGCCCGAGCCGGGTCCCGGCCGTCACGACGACGTCGCCCGGCACCGCGTCCTCGCCCGCCCGGCGGACGTGCACCCCGGCGGCCGGCGCGTCCCGGACCAGCACGGTCACGGTCCCGGCGTCGGTGAGCTCGACGGGGACGATCGTGTTGGCGCCGGGAGGGACGGGCGCCCCGGTCATGATGCGGGCGGCCGTGCCGGCGGTGACGACAGGCTCGTCGGCGGTCCCGGCCGGCAGGTCCGCGACGACGCGCAGCGTGACCGGCAGCTCCTCGACATCGACGTGCCGGACCGCGTAGCCGTCCATCGCCGAGTTGTCCCAGCGCGGCAGCGGACCGTCGGTGCGCAGGTCCTCGGCGAGCACCATGCCGTCGGCGTCGTCGAGCGGGACCTCGATCGCCGGGAGCGGTGCGCCGAGCGCGAGCGTCGCCAGGCGGTGGTCCGTCAGGGTGCGCACGCGGCTGATCCTCGCAGAGACCGGTGAGTCAGCGGACGGCCATCCAGGCGAGGATCCCGCCCTCCAGGTTCGTCGCCTCGAAGCCGGCGTTCTGCAGGATCCGCGCCGCGGTCAGCGAGCGGCCGCCCACCTGGCACTGCACGACGATCTCGACGTCGTGCGGCAGGTCGGCCAGCGCCGAGCCGTCGAACACGGTGCCCAGGGGCATGAGCACCGCGCCGGGGATCGACGCCTCGGCCCACTCGGACGGCTCGCGCACGTCGATGAGCAGGAAGTCGTCGGTGCCGGCCTCGCGGGCGGCCAGGCGCTGCACCAGCTCGGGCGCGGTGATGACGGGGACGTCGGACATGGCGGGTGCCTCCTGGGTGGTGGTCCTCCGGCCGGCGAGCAGGGGGACCTCGGTCCACCGGCCACGGAGGGCGTCGACGACGAGCACGCGGCCGAGCAGCGTCTCGCCGGTGCCGGTGATGAGCTTGACCACCTCGGTGGCCATGACGGAGCCGATCTGACCGCACAGCGCGCCGAGCACGCCGGCCTCGGCGCAGGACGGGACCTCGTCGGGTCGCGGTGGCTCCGGGAACAGGTCGCGGAGCTGCGGGCCCTGCTGAGCCCAGAACACGGTCGTCTGCGCGTCGAACCGCAGCACCGAGCCCCACACCTCCGGCAGACCCAGGCGCGCGCACGCGTCGTTGACCACGTAGCGGGTGGGGAAGTTGTCGGTGCCGTCGACGACGACGTCGTAGCCCCGCAGGATCTGGTCGGCGTTCTCGCTGGTCAGCCGCGTGCGATGGGCGATCGCGCGGATGTCGGGGTCCAGCGCCTCGATGGCCTCGCGCGCACTGTCGACCTTCGGTCGGCCGACGTCGGCGGTCCCGTGGACGACCTGGCGCTGGAGGTTGCTCACGTCGACCACGTCGTCGTCGACGATGCCGATGGTGCCCACGCCGGCCGCGGCGAGGTACTGCAGCACCGGGGCCCCGAGCCCACCTGCTCCGACGACGAGGACGCGTGCGTTCCGCAGGCGACGCTGGCCGTCGACGCCGAGCTCGGCGAGCAGCAGGTGCCGCGACCCGCGCTGGGCCTGCGCGGGGGTCAGCGGCGGTCCCGGCGGGACCAGCGGGGGCAGAGGCACGGGTCCAACCTACGTCGCCACGGGACCGCTACAGAGCGCCCTGCCACCTGACGATCCGGTCCACGGCCTCGCGCACCACGTCGACCGACGACGCGAACGAGAGCCGGACCCACCGGTGCCCGTCGACCGGGTCGAAGTCGGTGCCGGGCGTGAGCGCCACGCCGGCCTCGTCGAGAAGCCTCGCGCACCAGGTGGTCGCGTCGAGGCCGCTCGCCGAGATGTCGGCGTACAGGTAGAAGGCGCCGTCCGCGGGGGCGACGCGCGACCAGCCGAGCTCGGGCAGGCGCTCGAGCAGGTGCGTCCGGGCCGCCGCGTAGCGCTCGACGTTCTCGCGGGCGGCCGCATACCCGTCGGCGCTGAACGCGGCGACGCCGGCGTGCTGGGCGAGCGCCGGCGGGCACAGGGCCACGTTGCCCGCGAGCGCGTCGACGGCGGTCACCAGGTCGTCCGGGAGGATCAGCCAGCCGAGCCGCCAGCCCGTCATGGCCCAGTACTTGGAGAACGAGTTCACGACGACGGCGCCGCGGGACAGGTAGTGCGCGGCCGTCGTCGTCGCCGCGGAGCCGTAGGTGATGCCGTGGTAGATCTCGTCGCTGATCAGCCGGACGTCGTGGTCCGCGCACCAGTCCGCGAGCGCGGCGAGCTCGTCGGGGGCGATCATCGTCCCGGTCGGGTTGGCGGGGCTGGCGATCACCAGGCCCTCGATCGGGGCGTCGAGCGCCTCGAGCTGCGCGACCGTCGGCTGGTACCGCGTCTCCGGGCCGCAGGGAATGACGACGACCTCGCACCCGAGGGCCGCCAGGATGTTCGCGTAGGCCGGGTACCCGGGGACCGCGAGCGCCACCCGGTCGCCCACGTCGAACGCCGCGAGGAACGCGAGGAGGAAGCCGCCGGACGAGCCGGTGGTCACCGCGACCCGTCCCGGGTCGACCGCGACGTCGTACCAGTCGCGGTAGTGCTGGGCGATCGCCGCCCGCATGCCCGGCGCCCCCAACGACTCGGTGTACCCGAGGTCGCTGGCGGTGAGCAGGTCGATCGCGCGGCGCCGGACCACCTCCGAGGCGCCGGTCGACGGCTCGCCCGCGCACAGGTTGAGCACGTCCTCGCCCGCGGCCTTCCGGGCGTTCGCGGCGGCCAGGATCTCCATCACGGCGAACGGGGGGACGTGGGCTMGCGCGGCGACCTTCATGTCCGCCATTGAACACGTCTAGCGTTCGCACCGTGATCGTGGACTGCGCCCTCTACTCCGCCGGCCGTCGTCGCCACCGGATCGACGACCTGCGGCTCGCGCTGCGGGAGGCCGAGAAGGAGGACGGCTTCGTCTGGATCGGCCTCGTCGCGCCCACGGCGGACGAGTTCGACCTGCTCGCCGAGGGGTTCGACCTGCCCGAGCTCGCCATCGAGGACGCCATCGCGTCCCACCAGCGGCCCAAGCTCGAGCGGTACGGCAGCGTCACGTTCGCCGTAGTGAAGCCGGTGCACTACGTCGACCACGTCGAGGTGGTCGAGGTCAGCGAGCTGGCGATCTTCCTGGGCGACCGGTTCGTCATCGTCGTGCGGCACGGCGACACGACGATCCCCGCGCAGGTCCGGGCCGCGCTCGAGGCCGACCCCGAGATGCTCCAGCACGGACCGCCGGCGGTGCTGCACGGGATCCTCGACAAGGCCGTCGACCAGTACCTCGACGTCACCGCGGCGATCGACGAGGACCTCGACCAGATCGAGGACCAGGTGTTCGGCGACGACCCGGGCAGCGACCACGCCGAGCGGATCTACAAGCTCAAGCGCGAGCTGCAGCAGTTCCGCCGGGCCGTCGTGCCGCTGGTCCAGCCGCTGACCCGCCTGGCCGAGGAGGAGGTGCCCTGCATCCCCGCCTACTCCCGGCCGTACTTCCGCGACGTCCAGGACCACGTGCTACGGGCCGCGGAGCTCATCGAGGCCGCGGACGCGCTGCTCACGGGCGTGATGCAGGCGGACCTGGCGCAGGTGACCGTCGAGCAGAACCGCGTGACGGTCCAGCAGAACTCCGACATGCGCAAGATCTCCGCGTGGGCCGCGATCGCACTGGTACCCACCGCGATCACCGGGCTCTACGGCATGAACTTCGACAACATCCCCGCCCTGCACACGCGGTTCGGGTTCTGGGTGGTGCTCGCCGGCATCGGCGTCGTCTGCGTGGGGCTGTACCGCGCGTTCCGTCGCAACCTCTGGCTCTGACCGATCGGGTGGTTCTGACTCGTTCGCCTGCGGGACCGTGGTGGTGCTCGATACCGTCTCGCCATCCCAGCGACCGGAGGACCGATGCTGCGCCGACTCGCCACCCTTGCCGTCACAACAGTGCTCGCGATCGGGCTCGGCACCGCGCCCGCCTCCGCGTACACCGCGCCGCCGCGGACGCCACCCACGTTCTACTCGCTCCCGTACACGTCCGAGCTGTACACGTACAGCGCGGAGGTCGGCGTCAGTCCGGTGTCGTTCGACAACTGGCTCGCCTGGGGGGCAGGGCGTCCCGTCCCGGTGACGACGGAGTTCCTGCACTACACGTGGGCGCCCGACATCTTGGCGGTGTCGCACTTCAGCGCCACGAAGTCCCTCTGGCACCACGTCACCGGTGCCGAGTGGGCGCACGCGGGGTACCCGGCCCCCGGGACCGCCGGCTCGCTGCCGGGGACCTTCTACGTCCAATACGCGTCGTCGTCGGACATCATCGCGATGTTCGGCGACACCGACGCGCGACACCACGTGACTTTCGCCGAGTGGCAGGCCGCCGGGTTCCCCACCCCCGTCCAGGATCCGGGCGGGTACCTCAAGCTCTCGTGGGACGCCAGCATCACCTCGGTCGGTGACGTCGAGCACCCGGGTCGGACGCTCCCGCTCACCTACCAGCAGTGGGGTGCTCTCGGGTTCCCGACGCCGCGGGTGCGCGACACGTTCCCCGGGGACACCTGGTGCTGGATGCCGCCCGAGTGGATGGTCAACGACCAGAGCCCGGTGCCGCACTACCCGGAGGGCGGGATCCTGTACGACGGGATGACCTACCAGGGGTACGTGCGGCGCGAGGTCTGGCCGCTCATCGGCGTCGACCTCGCCACGGCGACCGAGTGCGGCTAGGTGGTCACGGCGTCGGGAGCGACGCCTCGATCAGCTCGACGATCTCGGGGGCGTCCGGCTCGGTCTTCGGGCGGAACCTGTGCACCGACCCGGCCGGCGTGACGACGAACTTCTCGAAGTTCCACGTGATCCGGCCGGCCTTGCCCGACGCGTCCGGCGCCTTGGTGAGCTCGGCGTACAGCGGGTGCTGGGAGCGGCCGTTGACCTTCGTCTTCTCGAACATCGGGAACGTGACGCCCCAGGTGGTCGAGCAGTACTCGGCGATGGCCTCCTCGGAGCCGAGCTCCTGCAGGAACTGGTTGCTGGGGAAGCCGAGCACCGTGAACCCGCGGTCGCCATAGGTCTTCTGGAGCTCTTCGAGCTTCTCGTACTGCGGCGCCAGCCCGCACCGCGAGGCGACGTTGACCACGAGCTTCACCTTGCCCGCGTACGCGCCGAACGTGGTGGGGTCGCCGTGCAGCGTGGTCAGCGGGATCTCGTTGAGGGACATGCCTCGGTCAACCATCCTGTGTGACCTGCGCATTCCCTCAGGTGTGGCGGACGTGCTCGACGATGCCGTCGGCGGCCGCCTCGATCTGCGCCAGGCAGTCCTCGAAGTCCTGCCGGCCGCCGTACCAGGGGTCGGCGACGTCGAGGTCGCCGACGGCGTCCGGGTCGAAGGAACGGAAGAGCAGAGGCTCGATCCCGAGCCGTCGCAGTGCGCGCGCGTGCGCGTTCGTCATCGCCAGGACGAGGTCCCGCTGGTCACCGGCCTGCACCTGCCGCGCCCGGTGCCCCTCACCGGTCGGATAGCCGTGGGCCTCCAGGACGGACCGGGCGCGGCGGTCGACCGGGTTGCCGTGCTCCTCGTCGCTGGTCCCGGAGGAGTCGACCACCACGCGGTCGGCCAGGCCCGCGGCGGCGAACCGCTCGCGGAGCACGATCTCGGCCATCGGGGAGCGGCAGATGTTGCCGGTGCAGACGACCATGACGGTGTAGGGGTGGGGCACCCGCTCATGATCTGCGACGGACGTCACGAAACACCACTCGTCGGGCGCGGGTTGTGCGAAGCATGCGAGCCATCACCTACTCCCGCTACGGCGGCCCCGACGTCCTCGAGCTCACCGAGCTGCCGACCCCCAAGGTCGGTCCCGACAGCGTCCTCGTGCGCGTCCGAGCCGCGTCCGTGAACCCGGTCGACTGGAAGGTCCGCGCGGGGTACCTCGACCCGATCATGGACATCGGCTTCCCCGCGGTCCCGGGTTGGGACGTCGCCGGCGTGGTCGAGCGGGTCGGCCTGGACACCCCGGAGCTGGCCGTCGGCGACGAGGTCTACGGCTACGTCCGCCGCGACTGGCTGCACGGCGGCACGTTTGCCGAGTACGTCGCCGCCCCGGTCCGGACCCTCGCGCGCAAGCCCGCGAACCTCACCTTCGAGGAGGCCGCCGCCGTGCCGCTGGCCGGCCTGACCGCCTACCAGACCATCCGCCGCGCGGGCGTGTCCGCCGGCCAGACGGTCCTCGTGCACGCCGCCGCCGGCGGGGTCGGAGCCTTCGCGGTGCAGATCGCGCAGTCGCTCGGCGCCCGGGTCATCGGCACGGCCTCCGCGCGCAACCACGAGTACCTCCGCGGTCTGGGGGCCTCGCCCGTGGAGTACGGCGACGGGCTCGTCGAGCGGGTCCGCGCCCTGGCCCCCGAGGGCGTCGACGTCGTGCTCGACTACGGCGGCGACGACCTGGTGGCGACGACTCGCGCGCTCCTGGTCGACGGCGGCACCGTGGCGTCGATCGTCGACGCCGCCGCGCGCGACGAGCTGGGCGGCCACTACGTCTGGGTCCGACCGAGCACCGAGGACCTCGAGGCCCTCTCGGCACTGATCGAGGCCGGCACGGTGTCCGTCGACGTGGCCGAGGTGTTCGAGCTCGCCGACGCGGCCGCCGCGCACGAGGCCAGCCAGACCGGTCACGTCCGCGGCAAGGTCGTCGTCCGCGTCGACTGACCTGCCCGTTCCTCGACGGCCCGCGTCCTCTCGGAGGACGCGGGCCGTCGTGCTTGGCAAACGCGTAATAGTCGAGATATATTCTGGTTCGAACATTCGACGTCGGACCCAGGAGGAGCCATGGCAGCGCGCAGCCGCAGCAACCCGCTGGCCCTCGCCGTGCTCGCGCTGCTGTGGGAGCGCCCGATGCACCCCTACGAGATGTCGATGACGCTGCGCGAGCGGCGCAAGGACGAGTCGGTGCGGCTGAACTTCGGCTCGCTGTACTCGGTGGTCGACTCGCTGGTGAAGCACGGGCTGATCGAGGCGGCGTCGACCGAGCGCGACGGCAACCGCCCCACGCGCACGATCTACCGGATCACGGAGGCCGGGGCGACCGAGGCCATCGACTGGCTGACCGACCTGGTGCGCACGCCGGTCAAGGAGTTCCCGCAGTTCGAGGCGGCCCTGTCGTTCCTGCCGCTGCTGGGTCCCGACGACGTGGTCCGGCTCCTCCGCCTGCGCCTGGCCTCGCTCGAGCGGCAGGTCGCCGGGCTCGAGGCGACGCTGGCCGACGCCGCGGCGATGGGCCTGCCGGCGATCTTCTCGCTGGAGAGCGAGTACGAGGCCGCGATGGTCCGCGCCGAGCTGGCGTTCGTCACCACGCTCGCGACGAGCATCGCGGACGGCTCGTTCGAGGGCGTCGACCTCTGGCGCGACCTGCACGCGCGCGCCGCTGCGCACGGTGGCCTCGACCCCGACGATCTGGCGGAGGTGCTCGGTCCCTATCTGAGCGCTCCGTAACAAGGTCGGCCCAGGTGCTGGAACACCCGGGCCGACCACCACGAACCGACCGGGACCCGTGAGGGCACCTGCGCGATCCGCCGCACGAATCAGCATAGGTGGCAGCTCGGTCGGACCTTCCGCCGTCCTTCGTGAAGGAACTGACGGCACGACCGAGAGAAGGCACCACCATGCCTGCAGCACCCGTGGTCGAGGCACTCGACCTCGTGAAGACGTACCCGGGCGGCCGCGGCCGGCCCGACGTCCAGGCCCTCGACGGCCTCACGCTCAGCATCGCCGGCGGCACCGTCCACGGGCTGCTCGGCCCCAACGGCGCCGGCAAGTCCACCACGACGAAGGTGCTCACCACCCTCGCGAGGGCGACCTCCGGCACGGCCCGGGTGGCCGGTCACGACGTCGTCCGCGAGGCCGACGCCGTCCGCCGCCGCATCGGCTACGTGTCCCAGGGCACCGGCGCCGACCCGCTGCTGAGCCCGCGCGAGAACCTCGTGATGGCCGCGCGCCTGCGGGGGCTGTCCCGGTCCGCGTCGACGGACCGGGCGGCCGCACTCGTCGACCGGTTCGGGCTCGCCGACGCCGCCGACCGCGGTGCCGGCAAGCTCTCCGGCGGCACGCGCCGCAAGCTCGACGTCGCGCTCGGCCTCGTCGGCACCCCGCAGGTCCTGTTCCTCGACGAGCCCACCACCGGGCTCGACCCCGAGGCGCGGGCGGCCATGTGGGAGGAGATCCGCCGGCTGGCCGGCGAGGACGCGCTGACCGTCGTGCTCACCACGCACTACCTGGAAGAGGCGGACCGGCTCGCCGACKGGCTCACCATCGTCGACCGCGGGCGCGTCGTCGCCGAGGGCTCGCCCGAGTCGCTGAAGGCCACGCTCGAGGGGGACACCCTCACGGTCGAGCTGGTCGAGCCGGCGGAGTCGGCCGTGCGGTACGCCGTCGGGTCCATCACCGCGCTGCGCGACGTCGTCGTGCACGTCGAGGGGCCCACGGGCCGGCTCGTCGCACGGACCACCGACGGACCGGCCGTCGTCGGCACCGTCATCGCCGCCCTGCAGGCGGCCGGCGTGCGGCACGGCGCCGTGGCCGTCTCCCGACCCACCCTCGACGACGTCTACCTGCGCCACGCGGGCCGCTCGTGGACGTCGGCCGAGGCCCGCCAGCTGGAGGTCGTCCGATGAGCACCACCACCCTCGACCGCGCCCCGTGGGTCGTCCAGACCTCCGAGGTCACCGGCCGCTGGACCGTGGACGCGATCCGCCAGCCGTGGGGCCTCGGCGTCGCGATCATCCAGCCCGTCGTCTGGCTCGTCCTGTTCGGCAACGTGTTCTCGTCGGTCGCTACCGTGCCCGGCTTCGGGGCCGACGACTACATGACGTTCCTGGTCCCCGGCATCCTCATGATGACCGTCCTGTACTCGGGGGCCTGGGCCGGAACCGGCTTCATCGACGACATCACCAGCGGCGTCATGGACCGGATGCTCACCTCGCCGGTGTCCCGGTCGTCGCTGGTGGCGGGGCAGCTGGTGCAGCAGCTGCTCGTCTGCGTGGTCCAGGGGATCTGCGTCCTCGGGATCGGCGCCCTGGCCGGCGCCCGGTACGACGGCGGGATCGGCGGGATGGCGCTCGCGATCGGGGCGTCCCTGCTGCTCGCGGCGGCGTTCTGCTCGCTGTCCGCCGCCGTCGCGCTGCTGGCCCGCGACCAGACCGCGCTCATCGGCATCTCGACCGTCATCGTGCTGCCGGCGACGTTCCTCTCGACCGCGCTCATGCCCGCCGCGCTGCTGCCCGAC
>NZ_JBFULZ010000038.1:0-26342 GCF_054049635.1 Cellulomonas sp. P5_C6
GCGGAGCCGCCCCGGCCGGCGAGGGCGCGGGCCGGGGCGACGGGGACGGCCCCGCCACGGGCAGGGTCGTCGGCAGGGACGCCAGCAGGGCCACGCCCTCGGCGATCTCGTCGCGATGCCAGCGGGAACGGTCCTGGTCGGGCAGCAGCACGAGGGCGCCGGCGGCGTCGAGCCGGGTGTCGCGGCGGGAGTGCTGCAGGAGCAGGAGCGCGAGCAGGGAGCGGACCACGGCACGCCCGGGCAGCAGGCCGTCGAGGACGCGGAGCAGCCGGATGGCCTCGTCGCCCAGGTCGACGCGCAGCACGGACGGGCCGACGCCGGGGTGGTAGCCGGACGTGAAGGCGAGGTAGACGACGGTGGCGACGACGTCGAGCCGCTCGTCGAGCAGGGCGGCGGGAGGGGTCGCGAACGGGATGCCGGAGGAGGCCAGCCGCTTCTTGGCGCGGGTGAGCCGGGCGGCCATGGTCGACTCCTGGACGAGCAGGAGTCGGCCGATCTCGGCGGTGGTGAGGCCGACGACGAACCTCAGGGTCAGGGCGACGCGGTCGTCGGGGGCGATGGCCGGGTGGCAGCAGGCGAAGATCAGGCGGAGCTGCTCGTCGGCCACGTGGGCGCCCGGGTCGACGACGGCCGCGGCGGCGGCGCGCATCTCGTCGTCGACCGCCATCAGCGGCTCCTTCCGTCGGGCCACCGCCTCGGAGCGGAGGCGGTCGAGGACGCGGCGCCGCGCGGCCGTGAGCAGCCAGGCGCCGGTGTTCGTCGGCACCCCGTCCACGGGCCAGTGCCGCGCCGCGGCCTCGAAGGCGTCGGACACGGCGTCCTCGGCGAGGTCCGGGCGGGCGTACTGGCCGATGAGCAGGCCGATGAGCCGTGACCAGTGGGCGCGCCAGGCGTCGGCGAGGGCGAGGTCGACAGGAGTCACGCGACCGGCCGGACCTCGAACGTCCCGACGTCGGGCAGCTGGCCGACGACCGCGTCGAGGTCCGACGCCTCCAGCACCTGGATGCCGGTGAGCGCCGACGCGGGTCCGGCGAAGGTGCCGTCGCGCAGCGCGTGGTCCTGCACGGAGGTCGCCGTGTCGACGGACCCTAGGGCGAGGCCTCCGGGCGGGAGCGCGGCGGAGTCGTAGGCGAGGACGACGAACCTCATGAGGCGGTCAGCGCGTCGCCGCTCTCCACGGCCACGCCGTTCTCGAACCGCACGGTCCGCCGGATCTCGACCGTCTCGCCGTTGAGCACCAGCGCGCTGACGGCCTCGGTCAGGGCGTCGAGGTCCGTGCGCGCGACGAGGTAGAAGCCCGCCACCTGCTCGGCCGTCTCGGCGAACGGGCCGTCGCTGACGACGATCCCGGCGCGGCCGTCGGACCGCAGCCCGCGCGCCCGGCCGGCGTTCCCCAGCGCGCGCGTCGCCACGATCTCCCAGCCGTTGTCGACGCAGTGCTGCTGGAACCCGCTGTGCGCGGCCCACGCGCGGTCGCGCTCGTCGTCGGTCAGCGCGGCGTCGCGCGCCTCGTCGCGGTACAGGACCACGGTGAACTCGGCCATGTCGCTCTCCTCGGGTGTCGAAGGGACGCCGTGCGCGTCCGCTGCCCCGATGACGTGCGAGCAGCGGCCGCATCGACACAACCTAGAGCTGCATGATCTCGCGGACCTCGATCGTGTACTCGGGGAGCAGCAGCGCGTGCTTCAGCACCGACTCGCGGTCGGCTGCGGTGACCAGGTAGAAGCCGCCGAGCTGTTCCGCGGTCTCGGCGAAGGGTCCGTCGACGACCGTCGAGTCCTCGCCCGCGCGGCGCAGCGTGACCGCCGTCGCGACGGGCTGCAGGGCCTCGGAGGCCAGGAACACGACCCCGAACTCGGCCGCCCGCTCGGAGTACTCCCGGTGCTGCCGGAAGAACTCGGCCGACTCGGCCTCCGTCGCCTCGGCCCAGATCCGCTCGTCCTGGTACAGCAGGACCAGGTACTCGCTCATGACTCGTGCACCACGACGGGGCGCAGCTCGGCGCCGCCACCGTCGGTCAGCAGGAGCTCGCCGGTGAGCCGGGCGAGAGCCTGGACGTCGTCCGTCTCGATCACGTAGTACCCGCCGAGGTACTCCGCCGTCTCGCTGTACGGGCCCTCGCTGACGGTGACCGGTCCGCCACCGTCGCGCCTGGCGGTGACGGCGTGCCGGGAGAAGTTCAGCTCCTCCCCGCCGACGATCTTGTGCCCCTGCTCGGCGCAGGCCGCGCCGTACGCCTGGTGCTCGGCCATGATCCGGTCGGTGATCTCCGGCGTCGCGGACTCCCAGAAGCCCTCGTCGCCGTACAGCAGCACCATCCACGTGTCGCTCATGTCGTTCCCTCCATCGGTCCACTGTGCCCGTCGGGGTCATGACGCGCGAGGGTCCGGAGAATCGACAGCCCTTGACAGGCAAGTGAATGCTTGCCTATACAGGAGGCGTGGCCGCCGACGTGTTCAAGGCTCTTGCCGACGCCACGCGCCGCGCGATCCTCGACGAGCTCCAGGACCGGGACGGGCAGTCGCTCTTCGAGCTCTGCTCGCGGCTGACGATGCGGCACGGCCTCGGGTCGACGCGGCAGGCGGTCTCGCAGCACCTCGAGATCCTCGAGGAGGCCGGTCTGGTCGTCGTCCGCCGCGAGGGCCGCTACAAGTTCCACCACCTCGACACCGGACCGCTGCGGCAGATCGCCCAGCGCTGGCCCCCAGGAGAACCGAGATGATCCGCCTCACCGTCACCAGCGTCTTCGTCGACGACCAGCAGAAGGCCTTCGACTTCTACACGGGCGTGCTGGGCTTCCTGCCGAAGCACGACGTCCCGCTCGGCGGGAGCGACCGGTGGCTGACGGTCGTCTCGGCGGCGGCTCCGGACGGCGTCGAGCTGCTCCTCGAGCCCAGCGGTCACCCCGCCGTCGGCCCGTTCAAGGCGGCGCTGGTCGAGGACGGCATCCCGTTCGCCTCGTTCGGGGTCGACGACGTGCAGGCCGAGTACGAGCGGCTGGTCGCGGCCGGGGTGCACTTCGTGCAGCCGCCGACCGCGATGGGCCCGGTGACGACGGCGGTCTTCGACGACACCTGCGGCAACCTCGTCCAGCTGGCGGGCTGACCTGCCCGGCGCGGGCTGACCCGCCCGGCGCTGGTCAGACGCCGACCGGCGCCGCGAGCGACTCGCGCAGCACGGCCGTCTCGCCCGTGACCCGGATCAGGTCGGCGACGAGCAGGGCGAGGCGGTCGAGGTCGGGCGTCGAGATCCGGTAGTAGCCGGCGATGACCTCGGTGCCCTCGGCGAACGGTCCGTCGGTGACGGAGACGTGGCCGCCGACGATCCGTACGACCATGGCGCGCGAGTGGTGCAGCTCGGCGTCGTCGTGGATCACGTGGCCCGCCTCGGCGCAGCGGCGCGCGAACACGGCGTGCGCCCGGTGGCCCGTGAGGCGGTCGGGGGCGTCGTCGGCGCTCAGGTTCGTCGGGTCGCCCTGCAGCGTGAGGATGTACTCGGTGGCGGTCATCTCGTCCTCCTGGTCGGTTGTCCCCATGACGCGCGCGACCCGCTGCGATCGACACCGTCCCACGGTGGTGTTTCGGTGGACCGATGAGGACTGCGGTGGTGACGGGCGGCGGGACAGGCATCGGTGCGGCGGTGGCGCGGCGGCTGGCGGCCGACGGGGACGACGTGGTGATCGTCGGGCGGCGGCGCGAGGTGCTGGAGCGGACGGCGGCCGGCGCGATGCGGGTCGAGGTGGCCGACCTGCGGGAGCCGGACGAGGTCGAGGCGCTCGCGGACCGGCTCGGGGTGGTCGACGTGCTGGTGCTCAACGCGGGCGGGTCGCTGGAGGCGGACGGCCCGGGGCTGGCGTCGACCGCGCGGCTGTGGACCGAGGAGTTCCGGCTCAACGTGCTCACCACGGTGCTGCTGGGCGAGGCGCTGCTGCCCGCGATGCCGAGGCCCGGCGGCCGGGTCGTGGCCATGAGCTCGGTGGCCGCCCTGCGCGGGGCAGGCTCCTACGGCGCGGCCAAGGCGGCGATCAACTCCTGGGTCACGGGCACGGCCGCGACGGTGGCGGCCGACGGGATCACCGTGAACGCGGTGGCGCCCGGGTTCGTGCCGGACACGGAGTTCTGGGGCGGCCGGCTCGACGACGCGGAGTACGCCCGGCGGCTCGCGCGCGTGCCGATGGGCCGACCGGGGACCGTCGAGGAGATCGCGGCTGCCGTCGCCTACCTCACGTCGCCGGACGCGGGCTGGACCACCGGGCAGGTGCTCGGCGTGCACGGCGGGGCGGTGCTGGCGCGGCTCTGACGCCGACATATCGCTAGGGGTTGTCAAAGATAGATCGACGATATATCGTTACGTCGTCCGGTCGAGATCGCGAGACCTCCCGGACCCGCGCCGAGCGACATCGCCCCGCGGCCCACATCGTCAAGGAGACACCCCATGCGACACCCCCACACCCACCCCGACGGCCGCTTCGCCGGCCCCGCGTTCGACACCACCGACCCGACCGCCCGCGGCGGTCGCAACCGCCGCCGCCGCGGCGACTTCCCCGACGCCCCCTACGAGGAGGGCTTCGACCCCCGGCGCGGCGGTCCCCGCGGCGCCTTCCCGCACGAGCACCACGAGCACGGCGGTCACCGCGGCTTCGGCCCCGGCGGGCCGCGCGGCTTCGGCGGCCCCGGCTTCGGTGGCGGCCCCGGCGGCCGCGGCCCCGGCCGTCGGGCAGGTCGCGGCGACATCCGCGCCGCGATCCTGCTCCTCCTCGCCGAGGAGCCGATGCACGGCTACCAGCTGATCCAGCAGATCGGCGAGCGGTCGGGCGGCACGTGGCGGCCCAGCCCGGGCGCCATCTACCCGGCGCTCAACCTGCTCGAGGACGAGGGTCTCATCGCCATCACCTCGGAGTCCGGCCGCAAGATGGCCACGCTCACCGAGGCCGGCGGCACCTACGTCGCGCAGAACGCCGAGCAGCTGGGCACCCCGTGGGAGGACGCCGCGAGCCGGCCCGCCTCGCCCGGTCGTGCCCTGCGCGGCGCCCTCGAGGCGCTCGGCGCGGCGGCCCACCAGGTCGCCCGCTCGGGCACGGACCAGCAGGCCACCCAGGCGCTCGAGGTCCTCGACCGCGCCCGCCGGGACCTGTACCTGATCCTGGCCGGCGACCCGGCTCCGACCACGGAGCCCACCCCGGAGGACTGACCTCCGCATCCCGACGAGGCACCCCCGCGATCGCGGGGGTGCCTCGTCGCGTCGTCCTCACGACGCCTGCGCGGCTGCCCCCGTCCGCAGCTCCGCGAGAGCCCACCCGAAGCCCACGACCGTCACCGCGGCGAGCGCGCCGAGCGCCGGGAGGGCCGCGAGCAGCGGGATCACCCCGACGGTGAGCGCGGCGCCCAGCAGTCGGGCGACCGGCCAGCGGGACCCGGTGGACCGCAGGAACACGGCGGTCCCGACGAGGTACGTGGCCACCCCACCGGCGAGCGCCGCGGCCCCGAACGTGCCGAACGCCTCGGACGACCCCACCTCCGCCATCGCCTCCTCGACCCCGAGGGCCGCGACGACCACCCCCGCGATCAGCACGTAGTGCAGGTAGGTGTACGCGAGGGTCCCGTACTCGGCGCGGGGGACGCCCTCGAGCCCGGCGAGGACGCGCTCGGCGACGTCGGAGGTCCGCAGGAAGTAGACCCACCACAGGACCAGGGCGAGCGCGATGCACAGCACGGCGCCGGCGATCACGGGAACACCTACGGGCAGGCGCGAGGCGCCGACGCCGATCGCGACCACCGACTCGCCCAGCGCCAGGATGACGACCAGGCCGTAGCGCTCGGCCCAGTGCGACGGGGAGTGCAGCCGCCAGTCACCGCCCCACCCGGTCAGGAGCGTCAGCCCCACGTCCCACACCAGGGCGCCGAGCCAGATCCAGGTCTGCGCGGGCGGCCCGACCAGCGCGCCGACCACCAGCAGCACGAGGGACGGCAGCATCGCGACCACCTGGGTCAGCAGCACCTGCCGCTGCAGTGCCCGGTCGCCCGCGCCGGCGACCAGGTACAGCGACGTGTGCACCAGCCGGACGACGGCGTACGCGACGACCAGCACGAGAGGTCCGTCGAGCCCGCCGGGCAGGTCGTCGAACGCCTCCGGCACGGCGAGGGTCGCGACGAAGATCGCGGCCATGGCGACCCCCATCCCCACGCGCAGGACACCCTGGTCGGCGGGCGACTGGTTGGCGAGCCAGCTGTACGACGTCCACGTCCACCAGAGGAGCGCGAGCACGATCAGCGCCTGCAGCACGCCCAGCCCCGAGTGCGTCTCGGCCATGAGGTGACTGACCTGGGTGAACGCGTAGACGTACACGAGGTCGAAGAACAGCTCGAAGGTGGTGACGCGGTGCCCCTCGTCGGAGGTACGCAGGCCGAGGCGTCGGATCACGGGGACCACCCTGCCGGACGTCCCGGCCCGGGGGCGAGGGGTCCGGCTGCTCGGCTACGCGCCGGTGAGCCGGTCGAGCACCGGCACCACGACGAGCATCCACCCCGCGGCGGCCAGCAGCGTGGTCACCACCGGGTAGGCGTGGGCCCACGAGATCGCCTCGGGCCAGCGCCGGCGCGCGTCCTTCGGCCGCCCGAGCACGGACCGGTCGCGCGTGACCGGCACACCCAGCGGCTCCCAGAAGTCGCGCGGCATCGACGGTCGCAGGCGGACCCGGAGGCGGACGCCCCCGGCGTGGTCGAGGACCAGGGCGTAGTCGACCGTCGAGCTGGTGGTGCCGGTGTACTCGAGCCGCAGCGTCACCACCCGCGCGATGTCCCCGACCGCCAGCCAGCCCGTGCGCAGGCCCCGCGACCGCCAGGAGATGCCGTCGCGGCCGACCGTGATGCGCTGGGCCGAGACCCGGGGCGCCCGGCCCGGCTTCACCCGCCGGGGTGGGTCGTCCGGCTTCTCCCCGACGACCATCGTCGCCAGCACGTCGCCGGCGATCGCGTACCAGGGCGGCCGGGGCGAGGAGTCCACGTCGACGGGCGCGACGGGCACGACCGGCCGCGGGGAGGCCAGGCTCGCGCGGGCCTCGTCGAGGAACGCGTCGACCTCGGCGATGTCGTAGCCCTCGCGCCACCGGGTCTGCTGGAGCTCGACCTCGTCGAGCCCGACGTTCCCCCCGGTCCGCAGGGCGACCGCCACCTGGTCGAGCAGGTCGTCGACCTCGTCCTGGTCGTACCCGGGCCGGAACTTCGTGGCGGCGAACCTCGCGTTGAGGACGTCGTCGGCGGAGAGCATGGGTCGATGGTTCCTCATGCGGGTGCCGCGACCGCGCACGTTCGCCCGATCGGCGGCTACAGCGGCGTCGCGAACCGCGCGTGCACGCCCGGCGAGTACAGCACCGAGTCSGGCGGCCGGTCCACGACGCCCGGCAGCCCGCCGGCGGCGACGAGCCCGTCGTCGAGCGACACCAGCGACGCGCGCCGCAGTGGCCACGGCTCGTGCTCGTTGGGCACGAACCGGGTCCGACCGCGCAGGACCGTGTGCATGCCCCAGCGTGCGGTGAGGAAGTCGGCGAGCGGGTCGTCGGCCACGGGCTCCGACGACGGGCGCACCACGAGGTGCGACGACGGCCGGCTCCCCGTGAGCCGGGTCGAGCGGTAGTCGAGGACGTCGCCCGCGCGCTCGAGGGACATCCGCGCCCACTGGTACGGCACGTTCATCACGGTCCGGGCGCCGAGCACGGTGAGCACCCGCGACGCCTCGAGCGACCGGAACAGCACGCCGCGCCGACCCTCGTCGTCGACCGTGTAGAGCCGCACGTTGATCTCGGGGAAGTCGCCGACGTACGGCAGCGCCGGCCCAGGGACGAGAGTGAACCGGGCCATCCGGAACGCGATCAGGCCGACCCACGACGAGCCGTCGTGCTCGTCGGGCCGTGTGCCCGGAGGCAGCAGCGGCGCGACGGCGTCGGCACCCACCCGCCAGTGCAGGAAGCTGACCCGCCGCCACTCCTGCGACAGGATCACGCGCCCGACCAGCGGCGGCGCGACGGCCCGGATCGGATCCACCCGGCCACCGTAGGCGCGCCGCGCGCCGGGGTGCGGGCGGCGAGGTCGTGAGTTGGCGACGACGTCGTCAGCCGCAACTCACGACGTCGCCCGAAACTCACGACCGGGCGGCGGCGGCGGCGCGACCGCGCCGGCCCGGCGAGGGGTCAGCCCGCCGGGATCGTCGACGTGTCGATGACGAAGCGGTACCGGACGTCGCTGTTCACCACGCGGTCGTAGGCCTTGTCGACGTCGTCGGCGGTGATGGTCTCGACGAGCGACCCGATCCCGTGCGACGCGCAGAAGTCGAGCATCTCCTGCGTCTCGCGGATGCCGCCGATGTTGGACCCGGACAGGTTCCGACGAGCGCCGGTGAGCGAGAACACGCGGAACGACTGCTTGTTCTCGGGCAGCCCGACGAACACGAGCGAGCCCTCGAAGCGGAGCAGCGAGAGGTAGGCGTCGACGTCGATGTCCGCGCCGACCGTGCTGATGATCAGGTCGAAGGACCGGCGCAGGTCGCGGAAGGTCTGCTTGTCGCTCGTCGCGTAGTAGTGGTCGGCGCCCAGCGCGAGGCCGTCGGCCTGCTTGGACAGCGACTGGCTGAGCACGGTGACCTCGGCGCCGAGCGCGTGCGCGAGCTGCACGCCCATGTGCCCGAGCCCGCCCATGCCGACGATGGCGACCTTCGACCCCGGGCCGGCGCCCCAGTGCTTGAGCGGCGAGTACAGGGTGATGCCGGCGCAGAGCAGGGGCGCGGCGACGTCGAGCGAGATCCCCTCCGGGATGCGCAGCGCGTAGCTCTCGTCGACGACGATCTGCGTCGAGTAGCCGCCGTACGTGGGCGTGCCGTCGTACGCCTTCGAGTTGTAGGTGCCGACGTTGCCGCGCAGGCAGAACTGCTCCTCGCCGGCCAGGCACATCTCGCACTCGCGGCAGGAGTCGACGAAGCAGCCGACGCCGGCCCGGTCGCCCACGGCGTGCTTGGTGACGGCCGACCCGACGGCCGAGATCACGCCGGCGATCTCGTGCCCGGGGACCATCGGGAAGATCGCCTTGCCCCACTCCTCGCGCGCCTGGTGGATGTCGGAGTGGCAGATGCCGGCGTAGGCGATGTCGATGAGGACGTCGTGCTCACCCAGCTCGCGGCGCTCGACGGTGCCGCGCTCGAAGGGGGCGCCGGCGGCGGGGGTGAGCAGGGCGGGGACGGTCAGGGACACAGGTGCTCCTCGAAGGACGAGAGGGGGACGGGGACCATCATGCGCCAGCGGCGATCCACCCGCGTGTCATCGCCTGCACCGCGGACCCGTCGAGGTCGGCCAGCTTGACGCCGGCGAACGCGTTCGCGGTCGGCGACGTCTGCACGCGGACGGGCGGGTCCTCGTCCATGAGCAGCTCGACCAGCAGTGCGGCGACGTCGTCGGCCGACTGGGCGTTCGCGAAGGCGCCGGCGGTCCGCTCCAGGTACGCGGCGAGCAGCGCTCCGTAGACGTCGTCACCCTCCGACGGCCGCCCGACGTTGGCGACGAACTCGCTGGCCACGGCCCCGGGCTCGACGATGACGACGGACACCCCGACCGCGGCGGCCACCGGCGCGAGGCTCTCCAGGAACCCCTCGACGGCGAACTTCGCGGCGCAGTAGGCGTCGTTGAAGGGCTGGCCGACGACGCCCCCGACCGAGCTGATGGTCAGCAGCCGGCCGCCCGACGCGCGCAGGTGCGGCATGGCGGCCTGGGTGACCGCGACGACGCCGAAGAAGTTGAGCTCCATGTTCGCCCGGAACGCGTCCATGGTGAGCGTCTCGGCGGTCCCGACCTGCCCGCCGCCGGCGTTGTTGACCACCGCGTCGAGGGAGCCGTGCGTGGCGACGACGTCGGCGACCACCTGACCGATCGCCGCATGGTCGGTCACGTCCAGCTGCCGGACGTCGAGCGGGAAGCCGCCCCCGCGCTCGCGGAGCGCACCGGCCTTGGACAGGTCCCGCATCGTCGCGACGGTGGTCCAGCCGGCGTCGGCGGCGGCGAGCGCGGTCTCCAGGCCGATGCCCGTGGAGGTGCCGGTGATCAGGACGGTGGGCATGAGGACCTCCGGGGACGACGAGGACGGGCGGAACCATCTTCCGCCCGCCCCGTCGTGCGCGCTCAGGCGTCCTGGGCCAGACCCACCGTGTGACCGTCGATGTCCGTGAGGGTGGCGATCGTCCTGCCGCCGCCCACCTGCGTCGCGTCCTGGATCACGGTCGCGCCGGCGGCGACGAGCGCGTCGCGGGTGGCCGCGAGGTCGGCGACGTGCCAGTAGTAGACCGGCCCCGCGCTCACGTCGCCGTTCGGGTTGAGCCCGAAGTGCTGGCCGGCGACGTCGAACCCGACGTAGTACGGCGCGTCGTGGCCGGGCTCGACCCCCAGCAGCAGCGTGTAGAACGCCTTCGACGCGGCAAGGTCGGACACCGGGACCACCACGGTCTTGATGCCATCGGTCATGGTCGTGCTCCTTCTCGTCGGGGGCCCCGCAGGGCCGCTCTCACGCTACTGACGGACGGGGTCGTCGCAACGTGACCGCRGGACCCGCCGGACGCCGGCCGACGTACAGCAGGTGGCMGGCGGTGCTCAGCACGCCCGGGTCCGCCGCGAGCGCGACCAGCCGGTCGAGCAGCCGCAGGTACGCCGTCGGCTGCTCGACGCGCAGCGCCTCGACACCGTCCTCGACGCCGGTGAGGAACCCGTGGGTCGACGCCAGGAGCACGGTGTCGAGCCCGTGCGACTCGAAGAAGGGCGCCACGGCGGACGGCTCGACGCCGTAGACGTGCGTGAAGCGTCCGGGTACGGCGTTCTCGAAGGTCCCCTCGTCGAGCAGCCGGTCCAGGAGCGCGGGGTCCGCGAGCTGCCAGCGCTCGTCGGGGAGCGACAGGAGCCGGCGCACCGAGACGTACCGCGGCATGAGCGCGACGGCGACGAGCCCGCCGGGACGGGTCACGCGCGCGAGCTCGGAGGCAGCCTGCGCGCGGTCGTCGGCAGACGTCAGGTGGTACATCGGACCGAGCGAGAGGACCGCGTCGAACGTCCCGTCGCCCCAGCGCGAGAGGTCGCGCGCGTCGATCTCGACCACCTCGCGGACGGTGCCGGCGGGCAGCGACGACTGCGCGATCGCCAGCAGCTCGGGGGACAGGTCGGCCAAAGTGACGTCCCAGCCGAGCTCGGCCAGCCACACGGAGTACGGACCCGTGCCGCCGCCCAGGTCGAGCGCGCGGCCCGGCGCTCCGAGGTGCGGCTCGAGGAGCCGGGTGGTCAGGACGCGCTCGAGCAGCCCCTCGTCGGAGAGGAGCCTGTCGCGCTCGTGCTGACTCTTCGAGGCGTAGTACGCCCGGACCGCCTCGACGTCCATCACGGCCGCTTCGCGAGCGCGAGCACGCCCCATCCGAGGTACGGCCGCCGGTAGGTGACGTACTGCAGGGGAGCCGTCGACAGCTCCTCGCGGAAGGCCGGCGCCAGCGGGTCGTCGGGGTGCTCGTCGAGGAACCGGCGCACGTTGAGCCACTGCGCGGCCACGTAGCGGTCCCAGCCGGCCTCGTCGGCGAGCACCATCTCGACCACGTCCCAGCCGGCGTCCTGCACCCGCGAGACCAGGCCGGGCAACGTGTCGAAGTCGCCGATCAGCGCGCGGGCCTCCGCCGGCGTCCCGGAGCGCCAGAACGGCTCGCCGACCAGCGCGATCCCGCCCGGCTTCAGCGACCGTCCGAGCAGCTCCAGGGTGCCGACGACGCCGTCGCCGATCCAGGTCGCGCCCACGCAGGACGCCACGTCGACCGGCATGGCGGAGGTGTAGTCGGACGCGTCGGCGAGCACGACGTCCACGTCGACGCCGAGCGCGACCGCCCTCGCACGCGCCGCCTCGACGAACGCCGGGTTGAGGTCCACGCCGGTGCCGACGGTGCCGTGGTCCCGCGCCCAGGTGCACAGCAGCTCGCCCTTGCCGCACGCGAGGTCGAGCACGGACGCGCCGGGTTCGAGGTGCAGCGCGCGGCCCAGGGTCGCCAGCTGCTCGTCGGTGTACGGGTCGAGGATCCGGTGGGAGCGTTCGCGGATCGCGTGGTACCGGAGTGCGTCGGTCATGCGCCGGACGCTACGACCGAGCAGCGGCCCCGGCGAGACCATTACTCGGATGACCGGGGCAAGTGCCAGAGTGGCGGGCATGGCTGCTGGCAGACGACTCGTCCCCGCGCTGGTCTACGCCGCCCTTGCGGCCGCGATCATCAGCTCGCTCGGACTGCTGCTCGTCCCCACGATCGCCGCAGCGTTCGGCGTCTCGGTCAGCACCGCGCAGTGGACGCTGACCATCAACCTGCTGGTCGGAGCCATCGCCACGCCGGTCCTCGGGCGGCTGAGCGACGGACCCCACAAGAAGCGGATCCTGCTGGTCACGCTCGGGGTGATCCTGGTGGGCTCGGTGCTGGCGGCGACGGCGCAGTCGTTCGGCGTGCTGCTGGTCGGGCGCGCGCTGCAGGGCCTCTCGTACGCGATCACCCCGATGACCATCGCGCTCGCGCGCCGCTACTCGCCGCCCGAGAAGGTCCAGGCGGGGATCGCGTCGCTGTCCGTCACGGTCGCCACGGGGATCGGCCTGGGCTACCCGCTGACCGGGATCATCGCCGACTCGTTCGACTGGCGCTGGGCGTTCTGGTTCGCGGCGGCGTTCGTCGTGTCGGCCGTCGTCGTCGTGCTGGTGACCGTGCCGGCCGGGCCCGACGACCGCGGGCTCCGGCAGCCGTTCGACACGCTCGGGGCGGCCCTGCTCGGGGTGGGGCTCGCGGCGCTGCTGCTCGGGATCAGCGAGGGGCCGAACTGGGGCTGGGGCTCGGCCACGACGCTGGGGGTCCTGGCCGCCGCGGTCGTCGTGCTCGCCGTCTGGGTCGGGCGCGAGCTCGCCACGGACCACCCCCTCATCCGGCTCGACCTGCTGCGCCGCCCGGACGTGCTGCTGGCCAACGCCACCGCGCTGAGCATCGGCATGTCGATGTACATCGGCGTCTCGGTCATCAGCCTCGTCGCGCAGGCGCCGACGTCGACCGGGTACGGCGTGGGGCTGCCGCTGTTCTGGGCCGGGTTCGTCATGCTCCCGATCTCCGTCGGCAGCCAGCTGGCCAGCCGCGTCGCCCGTGCCCAGGCGCACCGCGTGAGCTTCACGATGCTGCTCCCGATCGGCGCCGCGTTCGTCACGCTCGCCAACGTGCTGCTGCTGGTCGCGCACGACCAGCTGTGGGAGCTGCTGGCGGGCATGCTGCTGATCGGGATCGGCATCGGCACCACCTACGCGGCCATGCCGGGCCTCATCGCTCGCGGAGTCGTCGCGCAGGAGCTGGGCAGCGCGGTCTCGTTCAACCAGGTGCTGCGGACCGTCGGCGGGTCGGTCGGTGCGGCCGTGGCCGGTGCCGTCATCGCCAGCCACCTGGGCCCCGACCTGCACCCGACCGCGGACGGGATCGAGCTGACCTTCGTGATCAGCTCGATCGCCTGCGCCCTCGTGTTCCTCGGGCTGGCGACGCACGCCGTGCTCTCCGTCCGGCGGGCCCGTCGCACGGCCGTGCACCTGGCGGATGTCGTCCACGAGATCCAGGAGCACGAGCCGCACGACGAGCCGTCGCCGGAGCGCGACGAGGTCTTCGACGCGCCCTGAGCGGCTCACATGTCGCGGTAGCGGACCGCCTTCGCCAGCGCCGCGCGCATGCCGTCGGCGTCGTACGGCTGCACGTAGGCCGCGGTGTCGCGCTGGGCGCGCCAGCCCTCGGCCAGCTCGCCGGCGTCGACCACGTCGAAGCCGAACTGGTCGATGAGCGCCGAGACCGTCGCCTTGGCGTCGGTGTCGTCGCCCGCGATCGAGAGCGCACGACGGTTCGGGGTCCCGGCCGGCACGCCCTGCGAGCCGAGGTCGCTGAACATGATGTTGTTGAACGCCTTGACCACGTGCGAGGCGGGCAGGTGGCTCTGCAGCAGCTCGGAGACGGTGGTCGACTCGTTGTCGAGGACCTCGATCTGGCCGTCGCGCTGCGGGTAGTAGTTGTTGGTGTCGATCACGACCTTGCCGACGAGCGGCTGCACGGGGACGTCCGGGACGTTCTTGGTCGGGATGGTCACGACGACGATGTCGCCGGCGGACGCGGCCTCGGCCGGGGTGCCCGCCCGCGCCCGGTCGCCCAGCTGCTGGACGAGGTCGGTGAGGGTCTCCGGCCCGCGGGAGTTGCTGACGACGACGTCGTAGCCGTGGTCGATCGCGAGCTGGGCCAGGGTGCCGCYGATGTGTCCGGCGCCGATGAATCCGATGGTGGTCATGGGCAGCGCAACCTGTGCGTCGGCGCACCTGTTCCCGCGTAGCCTCGGCGAGTGACCCGTTCCACACCGCACCCGTGGCACGGCACCCCCGTCCCCGGCGCCCCGACCGTGGTCGTCGGCGTGATCCCGGGGCAGAAGCCGGTGGTGGTGCACCGGGCGGCGTCGCTGGCCCGGTCGATGGGCGCCGACCTGCTCTGCGTCTGGTCCGACCCTGCGCGCAGCTTCGTCGCCGAGGAGCCCGACGGCACGCTGGTCACCACGCCGCTGGACCCCGACCACGCCGACAGCACCGAGGGCGACGGCGTCGCGGAGACCGCCCTGGCGGCCGAGCTGGAGCGCAGCCTCGAGGGCGCGGACGTCGCCTGGCGGTTCGTCTACAGGGTCGGCGAGGCGTCGCGCGCGCTGGCCCGCGTCGCCGCGGGGTCGGGCGCGGTCCTGCTCGTCATCGGGAGCCGTCGGCCCGGTCTGGGCGGCTGGATGAACCACCTCATCGGCGGCTCGACCGCCGGGCACCTCGCGCACACCCAGTCGCTGCCGGTCACGATCGTCCCCCAGAGCCCGGAGGAGCCTTCGTGACCCGACCGGCGCACCTCGACCCGCGCCTCGTCGCGGTCGTCGCGCTCGGCGGTGCCGTGGGGACGACGGCGCGCTGGGCGCTGACCCAGACCGTGGGCACGTCCGCGTCCGGGTGGCCGACCGCGACGTTCGTCGAGAACCTGCTCGGCTCGTTCCTGCTCGGCGCGCTGCTCGAGGCGCTGCTGCGCCGCGGGTCCGAGTCGCGACGAGGGCGCGTGGTCCGGCTCGGCGCCGGGACCGGCGTGCTCGGCGGGTTCACCACGTTCAGCAGCCTGGCCATCGAGATGGAGCGGCTGCTCGCCGCCGGCCAGGTCACCATGGGTCTGCTGTACGGGGTGCTCAGCGTCGTGCTCGGCCTGCTGGCCTGCATCGCCGGGATCGCGCTGGCCGCGCGCCACCACCGCTGGCGGCACGCCACATGACCCTGCTGCTGATCGCGGTCCTCGGTGGGGTCGGCGCGGGGACCCGTTTCATCGTCGACGGCTCGGTGCGCAGCCGGTGGACGCGCGTCTTCCCGCTGGCCACCCTGCTGATCAACGTGTCCGGCTCGTTCCTCATCGGCCTGCTCAACGGCGCACACCTCTACCGCGGTCTCGGTCCGACGTGGCTGGCGGTCGCTGCGACGGGGTTCTGCGGCGGCTACACCACGTTCTCCACCGCGATGGTGGAGACGGTCCGCCTGATCCAGGCCGGCGAGCTGCGGCGGGCCACGGTCAACGCCGTGGGCTCGCTCGTCCTGTGCCTGGGGGCGGCGGCCCTGGGCGTCGCGATCATGGCGCTCTGACGCACGATCGTGCTATTCATGTCTCGTGAGCAAGGGTGAGGCGACGCGGCAGGCAGTGATCGACCAGGCGGTCGAGATCGCCGGGCGCCTCGGCGTCTCCGGGCTCACCATCGGCACCCTCGCCTCGGCGACCGACATGTCGAAGAGCGGTCTCTACGCCCACTTCCGCTCCAAGGAGGCGCTGCAGCTCGCCGTCCTGGCCGCCGCCCGCGAGCACTTCGTCGACCAGGTGATCCGGCCCGCCCTGGCCGCTCCCCGCGGCGAGCAACGGGTGCGGGTGCTGTTCGAGCGCTGGCTGACCACGTCGTCGTCGGGCGCGGCCGGCTGCCTGTTCGTCTCGGCCGCGACCGAGTTCGACGACCAGCCCGGGCCCGTCCGGGACCAGCTGGTCCGCGACCACTGGGACCTGCAGGACACGCTCGCGCAGGTGTACCGCTCGGGCGCGAAGGACGGGGCGTTCCGCGACGACCTGGCCCCCGAGCAGTTTGCGCACGACATGCACGGGCTGCTGCTGGCCCACTTCCACGCGCACCGGCTGCTGCACGACCCGGCCTCCGAGGCCCGCACCCGGTTCGCCTTCGAGCGGCTGATGCAGTCGCTCCTGCGCACGGACTGATCCGCACCGAAGGAGTTCGCCATGACCCAGTCGTCAGTCAAAAAAAGCACGACCGTTCGTACGCAGCTGCCCCCGGTCCCGCCCCTCGTCCGCGCGTCGGTCGGTGCCCTCGACCGCGTGGCGCCCGAGCTCGTCGCCCGCGGCGCCCTGCGCCTGTGGTGCAGGCCCGCCCGCGCGAAGCACCGTCCGTCGATCCCCGGCGGCGCCGCGTTCCGCGTCGGGCCGATCGTCGGACAGACGTGGGGCACCGGCCCGACCGTCTACCTGGTGCACGGCTGGGGCGGCCACCGCGCGCAGCTGGCGCCGCTGGTCCAGCCCCTGGTCGACGCCGGCCTCCGGGTCGTGGCCTACGACGCCCCGGCGCAGGGCGACTCGGGCCCGGGAGCGCTGGGGCGTCGCCGGACGACCCTGCCCGAGATGATGGCCGCCCTCGACGCCGTGATCGCGTCGCACGGTCCGGCGCACGCGGTCGTCGGCCACTCGATGGGGGCAGCCGCGAGCGCGCTGGCGGTGCTGGACGGCACGGTCACCGATCGGCTGGTCCTGGTCACGCCCCTGGCCGACCCCAGCACCTACACCGTCGGCTTCGCGCACGCCCTCGGGTTCAGCGAGCAGACCCGGCACCGGTTCGTCGTCCGGATGGAGGCGCTCGCGGGGCGGCGGCTGGCCGACCTCGACATCCCGGTCCGCGCGGCGAACACGGCCGGCCCGCTGCCCGCGGCGCTCGTCCTCAGCGACCGGGACGACAAGGAGGCCGACCACGAGGACGGCGCCCGGATCTCCCGCGCGTGGCCGGGCGCGGAGCTGGTGGTCAGCGAGGGGCTGGGGCACCGGCGGATCCTGCGCGACGAGGAGACGATCAAGCGGATCGTGGCGCACGCGGCGAGCTAGTCGTCGTCGCTCTGCGTCAGCGCGCTCACGGGAACGGTGCACGCGTCGCCCCGCCACGCCTCGAGGCCCTCGCGCACCGCGAAGCCGGCGATGACCAGCGCTGCCACCGGGTCGGCCCAGGTCCAGCCGAGCGTGCTGCTGAGCACCAGGCCGACCAGCAGCACCGCCGAGAGGTACGCGCACAGCAGCGTCTGCTTCGAGTCCGCGACCGCCGACGACGAGCCGAGCTCGCGGCCCGTGCGGCGCTCGAACCAGGAGAACGCCGGCATGACGACCAGGCTGACGGCGGCGAGGACGATGCCCGCGGTCGAGTGCTCCGGGGTGGAGGCGCCCAGCAGCGTCCGCACGGCGTCGACGGAGACGAACAGCGCCAGGCCGAAGAACGAGACCGCGATGAGCCGCAGGGCCGTGCGCTCGCGCACCTCCGGGTCCGGCGCGGTGAACTGCCAGGCGACGGCCGCCGCGGACAGGACCTCGACCACCGAGTCGAGGCCGAAGGCGACCAGGGCCGACGACGACGCGGCGCGGMCCGCCCACAGGGCGACGACCGCCTCGACGACGTTGTAGGTGATGGTCAGCCCGACGACCCACCGGATCCGTCGCTCCAGGATCGCCCGCCGGCTCACGAGCAGGTGCATCCGCCCGGCCCGCAGCAGGTGGGGTCGACGGCGACGACGAGCCGCAGCAGGTCGTCCAGCGCCGGTGCGAGGTGCGGGTCGGCCAGCCGGTACCAGGTGCGGCGCCCGTCGGGGATCGCCTCGACCAGGCCGCACCCGCGCAGGCAGGCGAGCTGGTTGGACATGACCTGCCGGGAGACGCCGAGCGCATCGGCCAGGTCGGACGGGTAGGCCGGTGCCTCGCGCAGCGCGAGAAGGACCCGGCTGCGCGTCTCGTCGGAGAGCGCGTGCCCGAGCCGGGCGAGCGCAGCCGTGTGCGTCAGGGTGACCGTCGCCATGAGCCGACGGTACACGCGATCCTTTACTGTCTAGTTGCGTAACCATGCAATCATTGAGGGTGATCCGCGCCCTCGCCCACCCCGTCTACCGGCGGCTCTTCGCCGCGCAGGTCGTCGCGCTGGCGGGCACCGGCCTGGCAACCGTCGCCCTCGGCCTGCTGGCCTACGACCTCGCGGGCGCCGACGCGGGAGCGGTCCTCGGCACGGCCTTCGCGATCAAGATGCTCGCCTACGTGCTGGTCGCCCCGGTCGCCGCCGTCGTCGTGGCGAGGCTGCCGCGCCGGGCCGTGATGATCGGCTCGGACGTGCTGCGGCTCGTCGTCGCGCTCGCGCTGCCGTTCGTCGGCGAGGTGTGGCAGGTGTTCGTCCTGATCTTCGTGCTGCAGGCGGCGTCGGCGACGTTCACGCCGACCTTCCAGTCGGTGATCCCGCAGGTCCTCCCCGACGAGGACGACTACACCTCGGCGTTGTCGCTGTCCCGGTTGGCGTACGACCTCGAGGCGGTCCTCTCGCCCGTGCTCGCGGCGGCGCTGCTGCTCGTCGTGCCCGCGAACGCGCTGTTCGTCGGCACTGCCGCGGCCTTCGCGGGCTCCGCGCTGCTGGTGGGTTCGGTGGTCCTGCCGCGGGGGACCGTGCCGAGCTCGCCGACGCCGTTCCGCCTGCGGCTCCGGCGCGGCGCGGAGCTCTTCGTGCGGACACCCGCGCTGCGGCCGGTGCTCGCTCTCAACCTCGTCGTCGCGGCGGCGGGTGCGTTCGTGCTGGTGCAGACCGTGGTGATCGTGCGGAGCACCTTCGGTCTGGGCGACGGGGCGGTCGCGCTGGTCCTCGCGGCCAACGGGCTCGGGTCGATGGCCGCGGCACTCTCGCTCCCGCGCGTGCTGCGCCGACTCCCCGAGCGGCCGGTCATGCTCGGCGGCGCGGTCGTGCTCTGCGTCGCGACGGCCGCTGTGCCGCTCGCGCTGCACGTCGGCGTCGTCGCGGTCTGCGTGCTGTGGGTGCAGGTCGGGGTCGGGTGGGCGTGCGTCGAGACCCCGGTCGGGCGCCTGATCCGACGCGAGGTGTCCGAGGACGACCTCCCCGCTGCGTTCGCCGCGCAGTTCTCGCTGTCGCACGCCTGCTGGTTGCTCACCTATCCGCTGGCCGGCTGGCTGGGTGCTTCCGGCCTGCCCGCCGCCGCCCTCGTGCTCGCGGTCGTCGCGACGGTGGGCACGATCGTGGGCGCCGCGCTGTGGCGGACGCCGGCCAGGGTCGAGATCCTGCCATCATGACGACGATGTCCACGACGCGCCCCGACGCCGACCTCGACCACGCGGTCGACATCCTGCGCCTGCTCGCCGACCGCACGCGCCTCTCGGTCCTCGCGATGCTCGACGGCACCGAGATGTCCGTGAGCGCGATCGCCGAGGCGCTCGACCGGCCGACCCCCGCCGTCTCGCAGCACCTGGCCAAGCTCCGCGCCGGCCACCTGGTGACCGCCCGGCGCGCCGGCACGACGATCTACTACTCGCAGGCCAACGAGCACGTGTCCGCGCTGGTCACCAACGTGCTTCAGCACACCGAGCACACGCTGTACCCGGTGCCGCCGCACCACCGGTAGGTCAGAGGCGCTTCTCGACGAGGACGACGTCGCGCCACTGGTCCGCCAGGGGGCCGTACGTCATCCGGCCCAGCCGCTCGCGCGTGCCGACCACCCGGAACCCGGTCGCCGCGTGGACCGCCAGGCTGCCGGCGTTCTCGGGGAAGATCCCCGACTGCACGGTCCAGACGCCCTTCTCCCGCGCGTCGTCGAGCAGCGCCGTCAGGAGGACCCGGCCGATGCCGCGACCCTGCGCCGCGGGGTCGACGTAGACCGAGTGCTCGATGACGCCGGCGTAGGCGCAGCGGTCGGAGACGGCCGAGGCGGCCGCCCAGCCGACGACCGCCCCGTCCTCGTCGAGCGCGACGAGCCGGTGGGCCGCCAACCGGCCCGCGTCGAACGCCTCCCAGGTCGGCGGCGCGGACTCGAAGGTCGCGTGCCCGGTGGCGATCCCGGCGGCGTAGATCCGCTCGACGTCGGTCCAGTGCTCCGCGGTCATCGGGGCGATGCGCACCGCGCTCATGCGGCGGCGCCCGCGGCCAGGTGCACGCCGAGCTGGTGGGTGACGGCGTCGAGCGCGCCGGGGACCAGGGCGTAGTAGGCCCAGACGCCGCGCTTGTCGCGGGTGATCAGGCCCGCGTCGACCAGCACCTTGAGGTGGTGGGAGACCGTCGACTGGCTCAGTCCCACCGGCTCGGTGAGGTCGCAGACGCAGGCCTCGGCGCCGTCGTGCGCGGCGATCAGGGAGACCAGGCGCAGGCGCGTCGGGTCCGCCAGGGCCTTGAGCACCTGGGCCAGGCCGGCGGCAGCGGGCTCGCTGATCGCGTCGCGCGTCTGCGGCGTGCAGCAGGCGCGTGAGCTCGGGAGGACGGGGAGCAGGTCGAGGGCCATGACATCCATTCTTGCGCAGACATTGACAAGTGTCGATGTCTGGGACCATCGTACATATTGATGGTTGTCGATGGATGAGCGGAGAGAGCGACATGAACGACGTGCGTGAGCAGGTCCGGCAGCGGTACGCCCTGGCGGCCGTGCAGGTGGGCGGCGACGGGTGCTGCAGCGGGGGCTCGTGCGCCCCGGGGTCGGCCGAGGTCGACGAGAGGTTCGGCGCGGGGCTCTACGACGCGCAGGACGCGGTGACCCTCCCGGCCGAGGCGCTCGCGGCGTCGCTCGGGTGCGGCAACCCGCTCGCCGTCGCCGAGCTGCGGGCCGGTGAGCGCGTGCTCGACCTGGGCTCGGGCGGTGGCATCGACGTGCTGCTGTCCGCCCGGCGGGTCGGCCCGACCGGCTTCGCCTACGGCGTCGACATGACCGACGAGATGCTGGAGCTGGCCCGCGCGAACGCCGACCGGGCCGGCGCGACGAACGTGGAGTTCCTCCGTGGGACCATCGAGGACCTGCCCCTGGGCGACGCCGCGGTCGACGTGGTCATCTCGAACTGCGTCGTCAACCTGTCCACCGACAAGCCCGCGGTCCTCGGCGAGGCCTTCCGCGTGCTGGTGCCGGGCGGCCGGCTCGGCATCTCGGACGTCGTCGCCGAGGACCACCTCACGCCGGAGCAGCGTGCCGAGCGCGGCTCGTTCGTCGGGTGCATCGCCGGTGCGCTGTCCCGCAGCGCGTACCTCGAGGGCCTGGCGGCGGCCGGGTTCGCCGATGCCGAGGTCACCTTCACCCACGAGGTCGCGGACGGCATGCACGGCGCGGTCGTCCGGGCCCGCAAGCCGCTCGTCAGCTGACGGACCGGCGGACGGCCCACACCCCGGCGCCGACCAGCGCAACGACCGCCCCGCCGATCACGGACGCGACCGGCAGGGTCAGCGCCAGCACGATGCAGCCGGCCAGCCCGAGGACCGCCACCCACCGCGGCGGCCGCCTCTCGTCCGCCGTCATCCGCAGGGCGCTGGCGTTGGTCAGTGCGTAGTAGGTCAGCACGCCGAACGACGAGAACCCGATCGCCCCCCGCAGGTCGAGGGTGGCGACGAGGACGATCACGACGGCCGCGACCGCGAGCTCGGCCCGGTACGGGACCCCGTGCCGGGGGTGCACCGCCGCCAGGAACGGCGGGAGCTCGCGGTCGCGCGCCATCGCCAGGGTCGTGCGGGACACCCCGAGGATCAGCGCGAGCAGTGCGCCCAGGGACGCGACGGCCGCGCCTACCTGCACCACCGGGCTCCACGCCGACATCGACCCCGCCTCGACGACGGCGCGCAGCGGGGCCGCTGCCGCCGCGAGCCCGTCGGCGCCGACGGCCAGCAGCGCGCTCACGCCGACGACGAGGTAGACCACCAGGACGACGCCGAGCGCGAGCGGGATGGCCCGGGGGATCGTGCGCTGCGGCTCGACCACCTCCTCGCCGAGCGTGGCGATCCGCGCGTACCCGGCGAACGCGAAGAACAGCAGGCCGGCGGACTGCAGGATCCCGCGCAGGTCGCCGCCGGGGAACGGCGTCAGGTGGTCGGGCGAGGCGGTTCCCCCGGCCAGCGAGGCCACGACGACGACCGCCAGGGTCGCCAGCGTGAGCACGACGATCACCCGCGTGACCAGGACGGACTTCTGCACGCCGCGGTAGTTGAGGGCGGTGAGCGCGACGACCGCGAGGATGCCGACCAGCCGCGCGTGCCCGGGCGCCGCGTAGGACGCGAAGGTCAGGGCCATCGCCGCACAGCTGGCCGTCTTGCCGACGACGAACGACCACCCCGCCTGGAACCCCCAGAACGGGCCGAGGCGACGTCGCGCGTAGACGTAGGTGCCGCCGGACTCGGGGTGCACCGCCGCGAGCCGGGCCGACGAGGTGGCGTTGCAGAACGCGACCACCGCGGCGAGCCCCAGCCCGATGAGCAGACCTGATCCCGCGGCCTGCGCTGCCGGGCCGAACGCGGCGAAGACCCCGGCGCCCAGCATCGCGCCGAGCCCGACGACGACGGCGTCGGCAACCCCGAGCCGTCGGACGAGCGCGGTCACGCGGGGACGGGTGTCACGCCCAGCTCGGCGAGGAGCACGAGGATCCGTCCGCGGATCTCGTCGCGGATCGGGCGCACGGACGCGATGCCCTGCCCGGCGGGGTCCTCGAGGACCCAGTCCTCGTACCGCTTGCCGGGGAAGTACGGGCACGCGTCGCCGCAGCCCATGGTCACCACGACGTCGGAGGCCTGCACGGCCTCGGTGGTGAGCACCTTGGGCTGCTCGGCGCGGATGTCGATGCCGACCTCCGCCATCGCGTCCACGGCGACGGCGTTGACCTTGTCGGCGGGCATCGACCCGGCGGACCGGACCTCGACGGCGCCGCCCGACAGCGCGGTGAGGAACCCCGCGGCCATCTGAGACCGGCCGGCGTTGTGGACGCACACGAACAGGACGCTGGGCTTGGTCATGACTCTCCAGGGATGTCGAGGGACTCGAGCAGGGCACGGACGCGGGTGTCGATGTCGGCGCGGATCGCCGCGACGCCGTCGGGGGAGGCGAGGGCCGGGTCGCCGACGGCCCAGTCCTCGTAGCGGATCCCGGGGTAGACCGGGCAGACGTCGCCGCAGCCCATCGTCACCACGACGTCGGCGGCGCGGACGGCGTCGTCGGTCAGGGGCTTGGGGAAGCCGTCAGCACCCAGCGCCTCCAGCTCCGGGCGGACGTGGGTGTGGATGAGTGCCGCGGGCCGCGACCCGGCCGAGCGGGCCAGGACCGACGGGCCCGCGTGGTGCTCGAGCAGGGCGGCGGCCAGCTGCGACCGTCCGGCGTTGGCGACGCAGACGAACAGCACGCGCGGGACGGTCGCCCCGCCCTCGATCCGTACCAGGTCGTCCAGGCGTTGGCGGGCGAACCGCTGCGTGAGCCCGACCAGCTGCGTCCGCAGGCCGCCGGTCCGCGCGAGGGCCGTCGCGGAGTCGCGGACGACGTCCCGGACGCGAGCCGGGTCGATCGTGGGGTACCGCGGCGCGAGGTCGGCGGCCACCTCGTCGAGACGGTGGTCGAGGTCGGGCAGCGCCTCGGCGGGGCGCGCGTCGACCGCGGTGAACGCCTCCAGCACCGCCCGCACGGCGTCGCGGTGCTCGGGCGCGATCCGGTACCAGACCCACGTCCCGCGCCGCTCGGACGTGACCAGCCCGACGTCCTTGAGCACCTTGAGGTGGTGCGAGACCGTCGGCTGCGACACGGCGGTGAGCTCGCTGATGTCGAGCACGCACGCCTCGCCGGTCGGGCTGGCGGCGATGAGCGACAGGGCGCGCAGGCGGAGCGGGTCGGCGAGGGCCTTCAGCGCGCGGGCGACGTCCTCGGCCGCCGGCGCACTCATGGCTGTCGTCGCGGTCACCTGCCTATATTGAATTACTTCGATGCAGCGGTCAAACCCCCACGGTCAGCGCCGCGGTGTACCCCGCGCCGGCGGACCCGCTCATCGACGCGATCTGGTGGATCCCGCCGTCGTCGCCGAACACCATGTCCGACGCGAGGCTCACCTGCGCGAGGTTGTGCACCGACCGCTCGTACCCGTCGGTGGCGTAGACGGCCGTGCACGTCTCCTTCGGCAGCGCGATCTGCGAGGTCGTGACGATGGGCCCGCTCGCGACGGCGTCGTCGATGCTGCCGTAGACCTCGAAGTGGATGTGCGGCCACCGGCCCGAGTAGCAGGCCGGGAAGATCGACGTGAACGTCGCCGTCCCGTCGGCGTCGACCGCCTGCACGCCGCGCAGGTAGTTCACGTCGGCCAGACCGTCCCCGTACAGGGAGTAGGCGCCGGAGCGGTCGCAGTGCCAGATGTAGACCGCGGCGCCCGTCATCGCATCGCCGGTCGTCGCGTCGCGCACGGTGAGCTGGACGGTCAGGGGAACACCCTCGGCGGTGACCGTCGACGAGCCGAAGCTGGACCGGATGTCGCTGCGCACGATCCCCGAGTCGTCCAGCACGTTCACACCGTTCGACCCGTCGCCGGGGAACGGGCCGGCGGTCTCGTCGGGAACCTCGGACAGCGAGGTGGTCGGGCTGTCCCCGCACGCCGCCAGCAGCACCGCGGCGCTGACGCCGCCGAACAGCCCGAGCACCTGCCGACGGTCKATCAGCGTGCGCACGTCGTAGACCAGACCGCGGTCGTCCTCGTCGAGCTCGCGGCCGCGCGCGTCGAGCCAGCGTCGTGTCATGCACACCAGTCTCGGCGCGACCCCTGTGTGCACGCTGTGCTCAGGTGCCGGGCCGCATCTGCCGATCCGTCGATGAACCCCAGCGGCCGAAGGAGTGCAGTGCGCGGAGCATGGACCGGCGTCGTCGTGGCCGCGGCGTTGCTGCTGTCGGCGTGCCGGCCCCTCGACGTCGAGAGCCAGCCCGTCCGGTCCGAGGCGCCCTCCGTGGCCGCCCCCGTGGCGTCCCCGAGCGCGCCCGGGGTCGACCCCAACGTCGAGGCCCGGTGGGTCCAGGCCTACGACGCCGCGTACCACGCGATGGAGTACGTGCTCGAGCCCGAGGACCTGGCGTGGATCGCGCGCACGTGGGGCACGGCGGTGACCACGGAGTTCGGCCAGGGCGACGTCACGGCGGACCCGGCTCTCTTCGCGCCGTGGACCGACGAGTGGGGCTGGACGCCGATGCTCGACAACGACGTGGAGGTGGTGGGCGGCGACCCGGCCGCGGTCCGCGCCGGGCTCGAGGCAGCGGCGGCCCGGATCTTCATGGTCGACGCGGAGGGCGTGGAGCACCCGGCCTCGCAGCTCGAGGACCTCGCGGTCGAGGAGACGTTGATCGTGGCCTACGTCAGCGGGGTCGACGACGACGGCACCGGCCTCGGCTACTCCATCGACACCCAGGGCGCCGGCTACCCGGAGGCGGCGCGCACCATGATGACGATCCTGGTCGAGGAGCTCGAGAAGGCCGGCGTCCACGACGCCCGCCTGGTGCCGATCCCCGACGCCGCCTGACCGGTCCTCACGCCGGCGCGGGCGCGTCCTGCTCGTCGGTGTGCGCCACGTGCCGCAGCTCGTGCCAGATCAGCACGACGAAGATGGCGGACCCCACGAACGCGAACCAGAACGGCGCCGTCACGCCGTACCGCTGCGCGAGCACCCCACCGATCGCCGCGCCGACCACCAGCCCGCCGAACACCCCGACCAGGTTCACGCTGCCGACCCGCCCCTGCAGCTCCGTGGGCACCGCCCGCTGCCGGATGGTCACCGACGTCGTCCCCCACACGAACGCGTGCGCCCCGAAGACGAAGAAGACGAGCAGAGCGAACCAGGCCGTGGTCGTCAGCGCCAGCGCGAGGTGGGTGAGCGTCTCGACGATGAGCCCGATCCGCATGAGGTTCGCCAGGCTGACCCGTCGCGTGATCCACCCGTACGAGACGGTGCCGACGAGCCCACCGAGCGCCCCGACGGTCGTGATGAGCCCGAACCCGATCGCGCCGAGCCCGAGGTGCTCCCGCGCGTAGAGGACGAGCACGGACCACGCCGCCCCGAACGTCACGTTGAAGATCAGGATGGTCAGCACGAGCGTCCGCACGGCGGCGTGGTGCCGCACCCAGCGGACGCCCTCGGCGATGTCGTGGCGGATGTGGGTGTCGGGCCGCTCGCTGCGGTGCGGCGGGAGCGCGATCCGGGAGATCAGCACCGCTCCGGCGGCCACCAG